>JAJNBN010000035.1 GCA_021156225.1 Verrucomicrobiota bacterium
GTATGCTGGGCATCCACGAAATATTCATTCGCCAAGCCCAGGATCGCCCGCTGCTTCAAGGGCATCCACACAAACGGCTGCATGCTCATCCCATCGATTGTCGTGCCGCAACGGCTGCCTGTATCCTGCGCGAAGATTTGTCCCTGATCGTACCGCGCTGTCACATGCACTTTGCTCAAGTGCTGCGTCTTGTCCTCGTTCGATGGATTCGTGATCGGATGAAACCACGTCACCAGATTCGCCCGCTTCCGCGATCTGCCCAGCAGGAACTGCGGCAGCGCGATGAAATGCAGCGGTCGGATTCCGCTGTCCGTTCCCGGCGTCAGCTTCAGCACATTCCCTGGATGATAATACCGCCGGAACGACTTCGGGATCAGCGGTGGCCGAACCTTCGACATCCGCAACACCTCAGACATGTTCAAGCGCCACTCCTCCTGCAAGATCATCGGCGAGTAGTGATCCGGCAACCGGAACTCCAGCAACTCCTTGAACGACTTGATCGTATCCTGCCCCACCATTTTGCTCAACGGCTGATCCTTCGCCCCCAACAGCGACGTATCATGATCCAGCGAATCATGATTCGTGTGAATATCGCGCAAATCCGGCACCGCATTCGGATCCTCCGGCGGCTGGTTCACGAAGAGCATCCGGCTCGCCGCGAGCTGTTGCTGCGTATCCCGCATCCGCAATTCGATCAAGCACCACACGAAGAAACTGCCCGCCTGCTCCGGTGACACCGGTAACTCCACACTCACCGTCTGTTGCGGCCCGATGAAATCCACCTGCGACGTGCTGGAGAATTCCAACGCCCGTGAAACCAGCGTGATCTTCACATCCCGCGCCGATTGCGAGGAATGATTCCGGATCTGCAACTGGATCGTCGCCAGATGATCCGCAAAGAGCACATGCGGAAACTTGATACCCAGATGCAATGAAGCATCGCGTGTCGTGCGCGTGGGTGAGGCCGTCGCCGTGGAGATCGTCGGGATGTCCGCCTCCGTATCCGCCTGCTTCGTGGCCGAGAGCGTCATCTCCGTCGTGCGGCTCGGATGCGTCCCCGTCTGATACTCCTCAGTCCTGCCGGCATGGGCACCCGTTCCGCCCGTGAGGGGTAATCCGCAAACTTCGCAGATGCTACCTCCTCCGGAAGTCGGCTCGCCACAAGTCTGGCAGGTCACTTTCATTCCTGAGATGCCCGCACCGTGCCAGAGATGCCCCCCGCTGAAAATAACAAAAAACATTATCCTCCTGCGGAAGCACCTCCCCACCAACACCTATCGATTACCGACAGTCGAGCAACACCCGGAAACCTGACGCACCCTCATGCGTCCCATCGGCCCCATAAGTCCCATCAGACCTATAAGCCCCATAAGACCTAATCTCCAAATGGCCCGCCGGTGCAACCGGCTCGTAAATCGTCCTTCGTAAATCGTAAATCCCCTCGAAATGGCCTTCCCGTCTGATCCGTTTTATGTTTCCTCCGCGATTGCCTCCTGTCCTGCGGTACTCTAGCAACCAGTCCACCCTCACCAGACCAAACCCTCGCCAGCCACTCCACAAAGAAACGCAGAAACCAAATCCAATCATGGTAGGGCATCGCTGCCGCGATGCCCTGACTCTTTTCGCCAAGGCACCACGAAAACCACGACTCATACCGCCGAAGCACACCGCCTCTCCTCCCTCTCCCTTCAATAGGGAGAGGGCCGGGGTGAGGGTTGAGCGCGCCAAGCGTCATAAAACGCCCAGCGCAATCTCCTCCCCCATTGGGAAGTCGAACTTCGACCTCTGCATTCCCTTTAGGGAATTTATGTCAAAGAGCAATGAAACCATCGGACCCCTGTGAAGTATCGTTTCCACCCTCCCTACGATTGAGAGTTCAGATTTAGCGTTCGTCCCTGACCCGGCCGGTTCCGCAGTGGCTACTAAGGATTCCCCGGTCCCATTCTCGACCGACGTCCCCTTCACCCCTCCGGCTTACGGACCCTGATCCATACGCCCGATACACTCACAGATCCTAAGCGGAGATGAGCATCGCCTTTCGCACTTCTCACCTCGCACTTTTCTAACGGTTTCATAAGGATCGTCACCTCCCCGCCAACGCAGGACATCACAATGCACGTTTACACGATGCACCATCATGCTTGATGACTTTGAGGATTCCGGGGCTGCTTATTCTCTGAAAGAGCCAACCACCACTCCTCTCCTTTACCAGCAGCGAGCTGCCAGCACTGAAACTATCCCAAAAAACTCGCAATCTTTCCATCACTTTTCGCTAAAATTTACACTCCAAGCGAAACTATTTCATCCCCAGCAACTTCCAAAAACCACCCCTTGCGTAACTCTTCTTTTCCATGCCCGATTCGCGCAAGAAAACATCTGCCCCCACTCATTTTTTGCTTCGTAATTCGTAAATCCAAAATCGTAAATCCCCTTCCCTCTTCGCGCCCTTTAGCCTGTTTAGCTGGCACAAATTCCCCCCTCCTCAACTGATCAACAACAACCGCGCCGCCTCCCCCGCCACCGTCTCCGGTGCCCGATGCACACACGGCGGCACCGGACTTCCCGGATACTCCACCGCGATGCGCCACAGATTCCTCAACCCGAACTGAAACGGCCGCGCCTGCGGCGCAGCCGCGTAATGCAGATCGTAACAATTCTCGTTCAGATACTCGCGAAAACTCTCATCATCCTCCCCGCCAAACTCCCGCAACAACGCCGCGCGCGTCTCCGGGATATCCACCCGCCGCTGCGCTTCCTCATTGCGCAAACCCTCGCTCGTCGCCCCGTGGTAAGTGCACAGATACGTATCCGCCTCCACCGGCGCACTGTCCGCGTGAAAAGAATAAACATCCGTGCGCACCACCCCCGGCTCCTCATCCCGCGGATACCCATGAATGCAATCCAGCACCGGCGCGAGCCCACGCTCACGCAGCAACCGCAGATCCGCCACCAACACCTCGACCGCCGCCTTCCCCGCCGCGCTCACCGGGAGTCCCTGCAACCGCTCCTCATCCAGCGTCGTAATCCCGTCGTCATCACTGGCAGCCAACCGCTCCACCACCTCACCAAAATCGCCAGTTAGTTCCCGCTGCCAGCACAACGCATTCACCCCGCCGCCAAAAGGCGTCGTCACCAGCTCCTCAAAACTTTTGACCACCTTGATACGGGAGTAACCGTCCGGCGGAATAAACAAACTCATACGCAACCCCCACCGCCTTTCCTCATACGTTTCAAATCACACTTCAGCCCATTGCCCACTGGCTACTGATCAACCATCCCCAGCCCGGAGGGCGAAAGAAAATAGCCCATGCGATTTATCGCTGGGAACGAAGCAGCCGCCGCCCAAGTCCCCCCGGGACGAAAGAACCAGCTCCTTGTCCGCTAACTCTTGCACACGCCCAACAGCACCCAAACTCGAGGGCCAACGACCCGGCCTCATACCAGCATGGGGCAACGCCCCATGTAACGCCCCTCCCACGATTAAGCGCTGAAAGCGCGATTCATGCCCCTAACACTTCGCCCGCATTTCAATACCGACTAAATTTCAAACACCCCGCTACGGCACTTGGTCATTTTATCAAACCGATGAAAGCGTTGGCCATCATGTTTCCTCACCCGTTTCAAATCACACTCCAGCTCATCGCCCACTGCCTGCCGACCAACCCATCCCAGCCCGGAGGGCGAAAGAAAATAGCCCATGCGATTTATCGCTGGGTCCGAAACACGCGCCATCCAAGTCCCGCCAGGGACGGAAGAAAAAGGACTCACAAAACCAGACGCCAACCAACCAGCATTCAAACTCTCATCAGCGCGGCAAATGTTACCCCTTCTCCTGGTGGCAAGCCGAGCTTCGGCGGAGAAGGCCGGGTTGAGGGGGAAGGTGATGTCCATAAGCAAAAACCGCCTGGCTTTCGCCCATAAAAAACACACGCAAAACCTTATTCATCCCCCCCACTCGTGATTGCGCTCTGATTATCGATCCCCTTTCGCCGCACCAACCTTCCTCGCCTCCAACCGCTTCTCCAACTCCGCAATCTTCAAATCCCTCTCCTGCATCTCACCGGACATAAAATCCTCCCCCTTATCCCCCAGCAAACGGCTTATGCCTGCGGCCACACCATCACACACACGCATGTTGGAATGTTGCCCCTTCACCCGTCCCTCATACTTGATCTCTTTAGTCTTAAGATACGGCCGCAACACCGGAATCATCGCCGGATCACGGCTATTCCAAAGCATGCCCAGCGCCATAGACACCTCCCATGAAACGCTTTCAAGCGATGCGGTGACCGCCGCATTGGTCACTGCCGGAAACGTCGCCAAAATCGCCCCGCTCAAACGCGGCGGAATCGTCGCATCACTGGCCCAATCATTATGATGCTCGTTCAGCAGCAAAATCCCCCTGTGCGTCAACATCGGCGAACGCCCCTTCTCCATCGTCTCCACCATGGGCATGATTAAGGATTTATCCCAGATCTTTGAAAGGGAGAGATCCAGCGCCGCCCGCTCTCCCCGCTCAATCAAAGCGTCACGGAAAAAGCCCAGCACCTCCGGCTCCCTCGCCCACCGCTCCCTCAATATTTCGATCAACGCATCTGACCTCAAGCTGCGCCGACTGTGCTCCATTTGTCGCTGCTTGATCGCCGCGAGCACCACGTTCAGCGTCAGACCTCCCGTTGCCTGCGTATCCTTCAGCAGATGAAACAATCGTACGTTTTCTGCCTCCGTCAGATGCGGTGAAAAATCCTTGGCCGGGTCCGCTATGAAACCCTCAACCACTCCGGGCGTAGCTTTGCCGAGCAAAAGCTTCAACTCCGCCTGTTTACCTTCCGCCTCCGTGGACGCCAGAGCCTTCTCCTGCGCTGACGCCATGAAGCTGACACTCAAAAGAAAAACGAAACCGATGAACGCCTTGGTCATCATGGATTGTGACCGAAAGAATACCGCGCCCATCCCCCGCCCGCAACGCCTTGTTATCCCAGAGATACCACAGCCGCCTGCCGACCATCCCATCCCCCAGCCCGGAGGGCGAAAGAAAATAGCCCACGGGATTTATCCCTGGGTCCGAAACGCCCCTCGTCCAAGTCCCGTCAGGGACGACAGAAGCAATCCATTACTTACAGCCAACGCAAGCCCACCACCCCGAAAACTATCATCGACACTGGAAATGGTGACTCCCTCTCCCCGAGGTTTCTCCGTCCGTATGACTTGGAATCTATCTTGAACTATTTCAGGTTAAAACCGCCAGCAGCGTATGAAATGTGACTTCTCCTCTCAATGAGAAGAGGTCGGTTCCGCCACCAGCGGAACCGGGTGAGGAGTGAGACGAAGCACGAGGAAACCAAAGACTTAGGTGCTCTAAACTGCACTCATCGCCTCCGCCTCAACTTTCCCTTCCCCCTCACTTTCAGTTGCGTACCCGCCCCGCTTCACGAATAATCTCCCCCGCCGAGTCGTACCCCCAACAGTTGTTCCGTTGGCATTGCATGAGCTTGCCCGATGACGAGAGGGACGAAAGTCCGACAGTGCTCCGCCATTACCCTGGCGAGCAGATCCTGCACCGGTTCACCTTGGAGCGTGAACTGGCGGGCGGCGGCATGGGCGTCGTCTGGCTTGCGCGGGACGAGGAGTTGAACCGCCGCATCGCGCTCAAATTTCTCCCTGACCGCGTCCGCAACGACCTCGCCGCCATCCAGCACCTCAAGAGCGAGGCCATCAAAAGCATCGAGCTCGCCCACCCACATATCGTCCGCATCTACGATTTCCTCTACGACCGGCACAACGCCGCCATCTCCATGGAATTCGTGGATGGCGAAACCCTTTCCTCCCTGCGCAAGGCCCGCCCCAGCCGCGTCTTTGAAGCCTACGACCTGCGCACCCGCGTGCGGCAATTATGCTCTGCCCTCGAGTACGCCCACGAAGTAGCTGAAATTGTCCATCGCGACCTGAAACCGGCGAACCTCATGGTGAACCGCCGGGACCAGTTGAAGGTCACCGATTTCGGCATCGCCAGCAGCCTGCAACTTACGAAAGGCAAACAGGAATCCTCCGGCGGCACTCCCGGTTACATGAGTCCGCAGCAGGCCGCCCGTCACGCCCCCTCCGTGCTGGACGACGTCTATTCCCTCGGCGCGACGATCTACGACCTCCTCACCGGCCGCCCGCCCTATTATGATGAGGAACGCAAACAGAACGTCGCCCATCTGCCCGATTCGCGTTACCTCACCATGCAGGAACGCCGCCACCAGATGCGTATCGGCGGGGAACCGATTCCCAAACAATGGGAAGAAGCCGTCGCCAAATGCCTAGAATATCAGCCTTCGCTGCGCCCGCAAAGCATCCGTGAAGTGGCCGATCTGCTGGGCCTGATGGAAACCACCACGCGCCCATCTTATCAGGTGCCCGAAGCGCCCACCGGCCTGAAAGCCCGCCCCAGTGACAAACGTGTTTCCCTCACTTGGAATCCCTCTCCCGGTGCACTCACGTATCAGATCAAGCGCGCCCCGACCGTCGGCGGCCCTTACACCGTCATCGGCACCGTCAATGACGCCACTGAATTCTCCGACACCACCGTAGAGAACGGCACCGTCTATTACTACACCGTCGAAGCCGCGAACAATGTGGCCGCCAGCCCGCTCTCCGGTGAAGTCAAAGGCGAACCCCAGGCCCCTCCTGCGCCACCGGTAAATCTCCGCGCCCGCGTCACCGATCGCACCGTCTTGCTGGAATGGGATCCCGCCACCGGAGCCACGCGCTACATCATCAAGCGCGCCTCCAAACCGGATGAGCCCTTCACCGTCATCGCCACCGTCACCACCGGCACGCGTTTCCAAGACGGCGGGGTGGAGAATGATGTCACCTACCGTTACCTCGTGGAGTCCGTGAACTCCGTGGGTCTCAGCACTGCGGCGGAAGAATTCCAAGTCACGCCTTGCCCCTTGCTCCGCGCGCCCTTGGACCTGACGCTGACTCCGGGTGATCGTTCCATCTCGCTCAAGTGGCGGGGCACAAAAGGTGCCGCCGCCTATCGTGTCCTGCGTTCCGAGATTTCCGGCGGCCCGTTCTACGAATTAAAGACCTTGGATTCCTCGGAGGGAAAAACTTCCTACGTGGACAAGGAAGTCCACAACGGCAGCACTTACTACTACGTCATCGAGGCCCTCAATGCCGCCGGTGCCAGCCCACATTCCAATGAGGCCCGTGGTGAACCCCAAGCCCCACCCGCCCCGCCCGTCGATCTCGCCGCCCGTGTCGCCGATCGCACCGTGATCTTGGAATGGGCTGCGGCCAAAGGCGCCGTCAGCTACCAGATCAAACGTGCCGATAAATCCGGCGATCCCTTCAAGATTATTGCCACCGTCACCAACGGCACACGTTTTCAAGATGGCGGCGTGGAGAATGACATCACCTACCGGTATGTCGTCGTGGCCCTCAGCTCTTCCGGCCTCGCCACTCCCTCCGGTGAATTGCGCGCCACGCCCTGCCCCTTGCCGAAAGCTCCGCTGGGCATGGCCGCCACCGCCGGTGATGAACACATCCGCCTTTCCTGGCGCAAAGTCCCCGAAGCCGTCGCCTATCACGTCCTGCGCTCAGATACTGCGGGCGGCCCTTATCAGACCCGGACGACGCTGGAGGAAAAAACTCATTTCGAAGACGAGAAAGTCATCAACGGACGCGCCTACTATTACGTCATCGAATCGCTGAACGCCGCCGGCACCAGTCCTCAATCGCATGAAGTCTGGGCCGTGCCCATGCCCGTCCCGCAGATCCCCATGGGCATCCGTGTGGAAGCGCAGGAGCAACAGGTCCTCATCTCCTGGGCCGCTTCCTCCCACGCCACCGGATATAACATCCAACGTTCCCTCACCTCGGGCGGACCTTACACCTCCGTCGGTACCGTCACCACCGGCACCAGTTATCTGGACCCGCATCTGGAAAACGGCAGCACCTATTACTACGTCCTGCTCGCCTTCAACAGTTCCGGCTACAGCGCCGCTTCGCAAGAAGTCAGCGCCTGTCCCGGCGCGGAGATCATCGACGAACCCGTCGTCGCCCCGCCCCCACCGGCTCCTGCCCGCCCCTTTCCCTTCCGCGCTCTGGCCGGAGTTGCTTTGGTCCTTCTGCTCGCCGTCGGAGGCTGGTTTGGCTGGCAAAAATACCATCTGAAGCAAGGCCTCGAAGTGACCTCCCAGCCTACGGGCGCTCAAGTGTTCATCGATGGCAAGCTCGCTGGCACCACACCCTTCAAGGCCCCCCTCACCCCGGAAGATCATAACATCCGCGTCGTGTTGGACGACTATGATCCTCACGAACAACCCATCAAGGTGAACAGCAATGATGTCGTGAAGATCTCTGCTCACCTGAACCGCAGCAAAGGATATCTCGCCATCATCCCCCGACAACCCGGCCGTTATGATTTCAAAATCAAAAACGACAAGGGAGATCTGGCGAAAGCGGGTACCACCGAAGCCAAAGGTTCAGTTTTCGACTTGGAAACCGGCACCTATACCGTCGAGGTGGAGAACCCTGGCTGGGATCCCCTCGTCGAAAAGAGGAAGGTAGAACGCGGAAGCACCAATTCCATCGTCCCAGATTTCGAACCCGCCGCCGTCACCTTCACCAGCGACCCCAAAGGCGCCGAGATCATCGTGGCCGAAAAATCCATCGGCAAAACCCCGCTCACCCAAAAACTCCCGCCCGGCAAAATAAAAGTCCGCGCCCATTATCCCGATCTGTCGGACAAGGAGGAAACCATCACCGTCGTGCGCGGTGACAAAAACGAATACACGTTCAAATTCGATTACGGCTCCCTGTTGATCCGCTCCACTCCCGAGAACGCCACCGTGCTCTCCACCAGCACCGGCGAATTGCTCGGCCAAACGCCCTACGTCAGCAAAGCCCCCCTGCCCGAAGGCACGCTCGATCTGGTGCTCCAACTCCCCGGCTACGAGCGGTGGCCCCTTCCCGTTAAGATCCAGCGTGGCCAGACCTCCACCCAAACCGTGACTCTCGTAAAAGTCACCGCGCCCAAAGGCACTCTCTTTGTGGATGCAGTGCCGCCCAACGCCACCGTATTCCTGGACAAGGAACGCTGGGGCATCAGCGGCCAGCGCATCCCCTCAATCACCCCCGGCCGCTACAAATTGCGTTTGGAGCATGAAGGCTATGAACCCAGCGCGCCCGTGGATGTTGAAATCCTCGCTAACCAGACCTCGACCACGGATAAAATCACCCTCCAGCGCAGTCGCGGCACCTTGCAGATCGCGTCTCTCGATCCCTCCGCCCGCTATCTCGTCCGCGACCTCGATGGCAAAGTGGCCGCCCAAGGCGGTGGCGCCACCAACCTCAATCTCCCCACCGGCGATTACCAAGTGACCTTGGAGCGAAACTTCTGGGAACAGAAAAAGAGCGAGCAAAAGAACTTCACCCTCCAGCGCAATCTGACCGTCAAACTGGAACCCGCCGAGATCAACGCTGGCACCGTCGAGATCACCAGCGATCCTCCTGGCACTGAAATTCTCTGGGAAAATCTCGTCCGCACCACCAACTCCAAAGCCCGCCTGGAACTCCCCGTAGGTGCCAACGTCCTCATCGCCCGCCATCCCATCTTGGGTGATAAACCGCTGGAGATAAAAACCGTCGCTGGCAAGACTACCTCCGCCGACTTCCGTTTCGACTACGGTTCCGCCGAGATCACGAGCCGCCCGGAGGGCGCCGATGTTCTCCTCGTAGATGCCCGCACCGGCGAGCGCAAACTGGGCACCACTCCTTACCGCCTCGACATCCTGAAACCCGGTTCCGTAAGCTATCTCGTCCGCAAGCCCGGTTTCCGCCCCAAAACCGTCACCGGCCTCATCCAGGCCAACTCCCGTAGCTCGTTGAACCTGGAAGCCTCTCTCGACCCGATGGTTGGCAGCCTGCTGGTCACCTCCATCCCCTCCGGTGCCAAAGTTTCCTTGGGCAACCTCAGCAAATCCGCGAATGAAGCCTTCACCAATATCGCCGTAGGAACGCACACCGTCACCGTCAGTCTCGCCGATTACGAACCCTGGCAGACCAACCTCACGATCCAGGATAACAAGCTAACTTCCCTCAACGTTCAATTGACCCGCAGCACGGGCGGCCTCTTCATCGATAGCCAGCCTCCCGGTGCCACCTTCGTGCTCACCTCGCTCACTGATCCCTCGTTGAAATTGAACGGCATCACCCCGCAGACCAAAACCGGCCTGCCCGTCGGCAACTACCGTGTGGAACTCGCCAAAGGCGATTGGAAGCTCCCCCCATTCAATCAGAACGTGGAACGTCGTAAGACCAATACCGTCCGTTCCGCTCTGCCCTTCGGCTACCTCAGCGTCGCCGCCGAGCCCGCCAAAGACACCACCTTGGAGATCAACGGCACCGCTCTCGGCCCACTGCTGCCCGGCAGCCTGGAAATCGCCGTCGGCTCCGTCACCGTGAAATTGAAAGCCCTCGGCTACAAACCTTTCACCACCAATTTCAATCTGAGCCCCCAGCAGAACGCGAAGGTGAACGTCCGCCTCGAACCCGCCTACGGCCCGCAATTCGGCCAGCGCTGGACTAAGAGTCTCGGCCTCATTTTCGTTCCTCTGGGCCGCCATCATCTTTGCATCACCGAAACCCGCCGCATGGATTTCGAAGTCTTTGAAAAGGAAGCAGGCTCCCGCGGCGGTGACACCTGGAAAACTCCCCAGTTCCCCCAGACTCCCGCCGACCCCGTGGTGAACGTAAACTATGACGACGCCAAAGCCTTCGCCGAATGGCTGACCCAGCGGGAGAAACGTTTCAAAGACCGCTACCGTCTCGAAGAACAATCCTATCGCCTGCCCACCGATGAAGAATGGAGCCAGGCCGTATCACCGCCCGACGGTCTCTTCATCTGGGGCTCCGATTGGCCGCCCCCGTCCAATGCCGGAAATTTCTACGAGTTGTTGAGCTACGACGGTTTCAGCTACACCGCGCCCGTCGCTTATTTCCGCCCCAATCGCCTCGGTATCTATGATCTCGCTGGCAATGTCTGGGAATGGTGCGAAGTGCCCAGCCTAACACCTGTCCTGCGCGGTGGCTCCTGGCTGGACTCCTCCGCCGCCATCCTTGACGCAGGCTACCGTCTAAAAAATGTTTCCACCAAGGAAAAGCGCCGGGACACCGGCTTCCGTCTCCTGCTGGACAGCGGCAAAGCAGCAGACGTGCAAGCCGCTAAATAGTCTCCTCTGTTTCCCTGCAAAAATCCTACTGTGCCTTGGCCAGTTCACCCTGCTGCTCCAGATAAGCCTCTGCCCGCTGTTTCGCCTTCAAAACCGATTCCTCATTCAGATCACGCGGCCACAACTTCGGCAATTCTTCCGCCAGCTTCTTCGCATCCGGATGCCCCAACCGCGCCGCGATCAGGTACCACTTCATCGCCTCCACCAGATCTTTGCCTTGCCCCTGCCCCAGCTTGTAAAGGTGCCCCGTCATGATCTGCGCCTCGATCACCCCTTGCTCCGCCGCCTTGCGATACCATTCTGCTGAGGCAGCCGCATCCGGTATCGCATACACCAGCTTGGCATACTTGTATTGCGCCCGCGCGTGCCCCTGCTTGGCCGCGGCCAGATACCATTTCATCGCCGTGGTCGTATCCGTCTTGCCTCCCAGTATCCCCGTCTCATAACACGTCCCCAGCTTGAACTGCGCATCCGCATGACCGCCCGTCGCCGCCTTTTCAAAATACCTCATCGCCTCGCGATCGCTTTTCTTGATGCCCGTCTCCGTCGCAAAACAGATCGCCACCAAATGACTTGCTTCCAGATTGTTGCCCTTGTCTGCGGCTTGCTTGAGAAATTTGAACGCTTCCTTGTCATCCACCGTGGTGCCGATCCCTAAAAGATACCGGCGTCCCAGTTGATACTGTGCGGCTGCATCACCCTTCTTGGCGCTCGCCTGCAATTCCGCCAAAGACTGCGCGCTCGCAATGGTGGACATTGTGAGTGCGAACCCGATCACAGCCCCCCTGAGAAAGCGGCCAGACCGGCAGGAACCGATATCAACCTTTACCATGCCGTGTCCCACCTTAGGACAAATTACCCCTCTTCAAAAGCAAAATCTAATGCTTCGTCCGGCTCTCAATATGGCCTCACGGTTCTGCGGACACTGCCGTTTCCGGTCGCAAACGACTGATATTCTCCAACGCCACCTCTCTCAAAGCCCCTTCCGGAAACCGGTTCACCCACGCCAGCGCATTCTCCGGCTCCTTCTGCGCCCAGCGTTGCACAATCCCCACCAGCGCATCATCCAAAGGCCTTCCCGCAGGCAATGAACTGATCGCCATTTCCGCCGCTGCCGCCGGGTCCGTATCGCCCCAGGCCGATATGACCGCCACCATCGTGCGGTCTTTCACTTCCCCCTCCACCATCCCTTTCGCCCAAGCCGCCGCCTCGGCGGGCGCCTTGGTCGTCCATTCGGCCGCCGCATGCTCGATCAAACCATCCCGCTCGGCACCCGACGGCAATTTCGCCGCCAGCCGTAACGCCTCCACTGGTGTTGTCCTCGTCGATTCATCCGCAATCTGCAGCACCGCGCGATTGCGCTCATTTTCCGGCAACCCCTCCGCCCAGCGAATAGCCTCCGCCACACTCGTTCCCGTCCACGCCAAGGCCACTTGCTTGACCGCCTCCTCGCGTAAATTCTTGGCCATCGTTGATTCCTTCAACCATGCCGCTGCTGTCGCCGGATCTTTTTCCGCCCATTGGCGCAACAGCCCCAGCCCAGCTTCTTTCGCCGTTTCATCCGCTTCTTCCGCCAGCATCCAGGATATGGCTCCACGCGGATCGGCATCACCCGCCGTCAACGCCTTCAATCCGCTTGCCCTCAACTCAGGATCAACCTCCGCTCGTATCTTCGCCAGCGCCTCCCCCCATTGGCTCCGCTCGCTGTCGTAAGGCGCGACCAGCCCTCTTCTCGTTCCGTATGACCGGTATTTGGTGGCAACCACTTGCTTTCCCGCCGCCACCGGAGCGGTCTCGGCACGCGGCTCTGCCTTGTCCCAACCCGCATAAAAGCAAAGCCCGCCAACCGCTACTGCGATCACGCCCCTCACCACTATCCGTTGACCGTTTCTTTGCATCAGCAAGTTCTTAACTCTTAATGTCCACATTCTGTTTCCGTAGAACGGTGCTGGTCGCTGGCGCGCAGCTCATCTTGCGCCACCGGGACCAGCACCATGAAACGCTCATCAGGTCCATCGACCTGAACGGCGTTTACGGCGTCGGCGTCACGTTGTCGAAGATGGCCGTGCTTAACGTCGTATCGTTGTGGCTGGTTACCGCCAGCCCGATATAAACGCTTGTCGCCATCGTGATGTTGGTCGAGCCAACCGTCGTCCAGCTTGAGCCATTGGATGACTGTGAGGCCGTGAAGGTATTTCCCACCCGCTGTACGCGCACCCAGCGCGGCGCGGTGATTCCTGCCGTGGTGGTCGATTCACTCGCCGCCCCTGCCGTGACGCGCCGTTGGAATGACGCGCCCGATGCGGGCGTCACCACGCTGGAGGCATGTCGTGAATTGGCCGCCAGGGATTCTCGGATCATCACGCCCGCCTTGGCCCACACATCCGTATTCTCCTGTGCGGCCACGCGTGCCGTGATCGTGCAATCGCCGCTCGCGCTCTGATACACAAAGCGAAATTCATCTGCCGTGCCCCAGATGTCCGCCCCGGAAGCGCTCACGCTGAATGCACCAGCCGTGTGACTGGAAACACCCGCCACACCCACCGCACCGATATCTGTCGAGAGCCACGGCGAAGGGAAGTACCACGAGCTCGGCACGACTCTTACATTGTCGAGGAACACCGTATTATCCCCGCCGTTCAGATCCGTGCCGAAGATGCCTAGCGTATTGTTCGCCGTCGTGGCCGTGAATCCTGCCCAGTAGCTCACATAGTTCGTTGCGGAAAGCGGCGGTGCAAAGGCGGCGATGGAGCTGCCATTGATCCGCACATCCCAGGTCTGTCCGAGGGTGCCGAATTTCCGTTGTGCCGCCGAATGAACCACCGTGTAAGCGGTGTTGGGGATGAAGCCGCTCAACGCTTGTGACACGCTGCTCGTCCGTTGCAGGAACGCCACTTGCGTGCCTTGCGGTGCATTGGGATTGCCCGATGTGAACGCAGTATTGTTGGAACTGATACCGGAATTTCCCGTGAACGCCCAGGATGCTCCCGCAGGATTATAAACATACGAAGCCGTCGCTGGCGTCTCGAAGCCGAGGTTCGGCACTGTGATGGCGCTGCTGTCCGTCGTGGCCACCGCTTCGTTGGAATAGGCCGAGTTATTGGAACCATTGTTCGCCCGCACACGATAATAATACGTCGCTGCCGCGCTCAACCCCGTGTTCGGATAGGTCTCCACCCCCGCTCCCACCGTGGCGATCTGCGACCACGAACCCGTGGCGCCCGTCTTGCGCTCGATCTTGAATCCGGTTTCATTCCCGGAATTGTCGTTCCAAGCCAGATTGATTTGCGTAGCGGAAGCAGGCGTCGCCGTCAGACCGCTCGGTGCCGCCGGCACTGCGGGCTGGACGAAGCTGACCCCGGTGAAACTGAACGCCGAGAAATCCGTTTTCGTGATGTTGTAATACGGCGAATACATCCGTGCAGACATCGTGCCCGCCGTAGTATCGATCTCCAGCAGGCGGAGATAGCCACCGCCCAGATCTGTCGTCTGATAATCATTCAGGATCTGATAGATGCGGTTGCCATTCACACCCGCATCATTGCGCCAGGCCGAACTGTCCACGTGACCGCTGAACACCAGTCTCACGTTCGAGTATTGGCTGACAAACTGGTTGTAGATGTTTTGCGGACTCAGATCGCCGTAACCTGCATTGCTCGTGCTGATGGTGCCGTTCCCATTCAAATGATAATGCGTGACGATGATCACATTATGATTGGGATGGGCCGCCACCACCGATTTAGCCCAATCTACCGGGGCTTGGCGGGCGCAAAACTCAAGCGTGATCACCATCCAGTCCAATCCGCCCTTCTGGAATGTATGGTAGGAATTGTCACTCTTCCCCGCCTCATAACGGCCTTGCTGGGCCGTGAACCGGCTCACGGGAAAGTAATTGTTGAAGGTGGTGGTGATGCGCAGATTCGCATGCACATCGCCTGGTGCCGCACTGCCGCCCACGCCCACCGCTGCGGTATCGTGATTTCCCACCGCGATCGCATAGGGAATACCCGCATTATCCAGCGTCCGGAAACCGTTGCTCGCCACCTGATACTGGATATGGTCCGCCGTGTCCCAGTTCACCAGATCGCCCACATGCAATACGAAGGGGATGTTCAGTGCGGTTTTATTGGCCGCGATCCAGTTCAACTGGCTCGTGAACAT
>JAJNBN010000540.1 GCA_021156225.1 Verrucomicrobiota bacterium
CTTCGCCAGCGAGGACCAATTCCCCGAGCTCGTCTATCCCGTGCAGATGAACTGGGACACCAAGGGCCGCCTCTGGGTCGCCGCCTGGCTGAACTACCCCGAGCGCACGCCGACCTCGAAGAAAGGTGACAGCCTCCTGATTTTTGAAGATACGAACGGCGACGGCAAGGCGGACAAGTGCATCACCTTCCTCGAAGGATTGAACTGCCCCACCGGCTTCCAGTTCTACCAGGACGGCGTCCTGCTGATGCAAGCTCCCGACCTGTGGTTTGTGCGCGATACCAATGGCGACGGCAAAGCCGACTCCATGCAACGGGTGCTGATGGGCCTCGATTCCGCTGACTCGCATCACACCGCCAACGCCATCTGCTATGAACCCGGTGGCGCGATCTACCTGAGCGATGGTGTCTTCCACCGTTCCCAGCTCGAGACCGCCACGGGCCCTGTCCGCAATAACGACGCCGCCATCTACCGTTACGAACCGCGCACCGGCAAATTCGAGACCTACGTCTCCTACGGCTTCGCGAACCCGCACGGGCGTGTCTTCGATTATTGGGGCAACGATCTCATCACGGACGCTACTGGCAATGCCACCTACTTCGGCCCTGCCTTCAGTGGCCGTATCGATTACCCCGCCAAGCATCCCAACATGAAACAGTTCTGGGATCGTCCTTCGCGGCCTTGCCCCGGCACGGGCATCCTCTCCAGCCGCCATTTCCCGGAAGAGTTTCAGAACAATTTCCTGAACCTGAACGTCATCGGCTTCCAAGGCATCTATCGCGTGAAGGTGGATCAGGAAGGTTCCGGTCTGAAAGGCACGACCATGGAGCATCTCATCTTCTCGGAAGACCCGAACTTCCGCCCCTCCGATGTCCGCGTGGGTCCGGATGGCGCGCTCTACTTCACGGACTGGCACGTGCCGCTCATTGGCCACATGCAACATCACCTGCGCGATCCGAACCGCACCAGTACGCGCGGCCGCATCTATCGCATCACGTATGAAGGCCGTCCCTTGCTCAAGCCCGCGAAGATTTACGGCCAATCCATCGAGAAGCTCCTCGATCTCTTGAAAGAGCCGGAGGACGGCACGCGCGAACTCGCCAAGGTAGAGCTCAGTAAACACGACAGCGCGAAGGTCGTCGCTGCCGCCAAGAAATGGGCCGCCGCCCTCGATAAGAAAGATCCCGCCTATGAGCACCACATGATGGAAGCGCTCTGGGTGCATCAGTGGCACAATATCGTGAATATCGATCTGCTCAAACGCATGCTCCGCTCACCGGAGCCCAATGCCCGCGCCGCTGCCACCCGCGTGTTGTGCTACTGGCGCGACCGCGTTTCCGACGTGTTACCGTTGCTCGCCGTGCAAGCGGTGGATGAAAGCCCGCGCGTACGTCTCGAAGCCGTGCGTGCCGCGAGCTTCTTTGAAGATGCGCAAGCGCCTGAGATCGCGCTCGCCTCGCTCAAGCAACAACCCACGGACTATTATCTCGATTACACCCTCGGCGAAACGATGAAGCAGCTTGAGAAGCACTGGCGCAAAACCATCGCCGATGGCAAACCTATCGCCGCCGATAACGCCGCGGGAATCAATTATCTGCTGAAGTTCCTGAACTCCGGCGAGATCCAAAGACTCCCGCGCACCTCCGGCGTGCTGGAAGCCATCCTCACCCGTCCCGGCATCAGCGATGCCGATCGCTCCCTGGCCCTCGATGAACTGGCCACGCAACGCAAGGTGGACAAGGCCACGCTCCTGCTCAACCTCCTCGACAGCAATCAAAAGGACCGCACCTCCTCTGCGAACCTGGCGCGTCTCCTCGCCTGGCAAGCTCCCACTGAACTGAAAGCCCAACGGGCGCGCCTCGCCAAGCTGGTGACCTCCACGGTGTCAGACGTGCGCTCGGCATCTTGGGCCGCGCTGGCCTTGGCGGATGGAAATTTCGACACCGTCTGGAATGATGCCTCCAAGGAGCCGAAGACTTTGAGTGACTTGCTCGCGGGCATCCCACGCCTGCCAGATTCCGAGTTCCGTGCCAAGGCTTACCCGAAGGTGCTGCCATTGCTGAATGAGCTGCCTGCCGCCTGGCAGGTGGATGGCAAGAAGTCGGCGCAAGGCCGTTACGTGCGTATCGAGCTCAGTGGCAAGGCCACGCTCACGCTCGCTGAGGTGCAGGTCTTCAGCGGTGGGGAAAATATCGCGCTCAAGGGCAAGGCCAAGCAGTCCAGCACCTCCCACGGCGGCGATGCCGCCCGCGCGATCGACGGAAAAACGAATCCAGACTATGGCAGTGGCACACTGACGCATTCGAAGGAGAACGATGACAATCCGTGGTGGGAACTGGATCTGGGCAGCGACAAGACCATCGAGAATGTCATGGTCTGGAACCGTGTCGAAGGCAGTCTGGGCGACCGTTTGAAGAACTTTACCCTCGTGGTGCTGGATGGAAAACGTCAGGAGATCTACAAGAAACAGGGTAATGCTGCGCCATCCCCGAGCGCGAAATTGGAGGTCAGCGCACCGAATCCAGCCGGGGGCATCCGCCGCGCGGCCATCCAGGCGCTCGTGAGCATGGGCACGGAATCGCAGGCGATCTTCAACGCGCTTGCGAAGCTCATCACGGAGAACAATGACGTGAGTGCGGCGGCCCGGGGCATCGTCGTGTTACCACGTGCCGAATGGCCGAAACAGGCTTCAGGCACTACGGCCAAAGCGCTCGCTGCTTGGGCCAAGACGGTGCCCGAAAACGAACGTACTTCGCAGGAGTTTATCGAAACACTGCAAGTCGCGAACGACCTGGCCGGTCAGCTTCCCGCGAATGAAGCCACCGCGCTGCGTAAGGAATTGCGTGCACTGAGCGTGTCTGTCTTCGTCATCCGCACGGTGGTGGAGCAGATGCGCTATGACACTCCTCGTCTTGTGGTGGAAGCAGGCAAACCCTTCGAGATCATCATCGAGAACCCGGACTTCATGCCGCACAACCTTGTGGTCATCAAACCTGGCACCCGTGAAAAGATCGGCAATGCCACCGCCACGATGCTGCCCGACCAGCTCGACAGCCAAGGCCGTCCGTTTGTGCCCAAGAGTGGGGATGTGCTCGCCGCCACCAAGCTGCTGGAGTCAGGCACGCGTGAGACGTTGAAGATCACCGCTCCGACACAAGAGGGCGTTTATGAATATGTCTGCACCTATCCCGGCCACTGGATGATTATGTGGGGCCAGCTTGTGGTGACCAAGGACGTGGACGGCTACTTGCAGGCGAATCCGCAAGTGAAGATCACGGCTTCAACAGAACACGAAGGTCACGAGCATCATCAGCCGAAGAAGAAGTAGCACGGACTAGATAGAAAAGAAACGCCCCGGTTCTTGC
>JAJNBN010000541.1 GCA_021156225.1 Verrucomicrobiota bacterium
CGATGGCGGTCTTGGACGGCATGTTCTTGCCGTCCAAATGGTTGATGCCGCCCAACTGGGCGTAGGACGCCAGCAGCTTATCCGTCAGTTCTGTGACCGTTACCTTCACGGGCGGAGTATTCCGCAGGGTGGTGGTAAAGGCAAGGAGCGGGATTAAACGCAAATTCCGCGTGAATTTACGTCGCGAAGCAGCTAGCTTATCCCCAGCAATCACGACTTATGGCCACTTACGTTTACGAAACGATTCCGAAGAGTCCGAAGCAGAAGGCAAAACGGTTCGAGCTGCAGCAGAAAATGTCCGAAGCGGCGCTGACAAAGCATCCGGAGACGGGCGAACCGATCCGGCGCGTCATCATCGGCGGCAGCGGTTGGGTGACGCATGGAGCAGGCATCCTCTCCATGAACACCAAGAAGCGGTGAGCGCACTCACGCGTTAAGGTCGCCAGCGCGCACGCCGACCAGGCTCTCCACGAGCCAGGTAGGATTGTGCTCGCGCAATTCTTCCATCGTGTGTCCGCCGGTCGCGACGGCCAGTATCTTCGCGCCGATGTAACGAGCGCAGTCGATATCCCGTGGCGTGTCGCCGATGATCAAGATATCCTCGCCCTTCAATTTCCGTCCGATCATCTGCCCGGCACGTTCCTTGGCGATGGCTGCGAGCTGATTGCGGTCTTCATGGTCATCGGCGAAGACGCCGAACTCGAAATGCTCCCAGATGCCGTGATGCCGCAGCTTGATCTCTGCGCCGATGCGTAGATTCCCCGTGAGGATGCCCATGATGGGGCGGTCCGGTAACGCCTTGAAATCTTCGATCAATTCGGTCACGCCTGCGCAGACATGCCCGCCGAAATCATGCATCAAATGCTCCAGCCAAAAGACGTAAGCCTCGATGAACTTGTCCAGATTCTCCTGGTTGTGCGCGATCTGGTAATGCTGGAAAAACTCGCGCAGCAGTGAGGAATCCGTGCGGCCGGCGAAGTTCACCGTCTCGGGTTTGTGCTCCTGACCAAAAACCGTGCGGAATGTCGCGCCAAAGGAGCGTCCACCGATCCCCTTGGTGCGGATCAGCGTGCCGTCGATATCAAACAAAACCAGTCGTATCACGTAAGCCTTAATCGGAGAAAAGATCGTTCATGGGCACGGACAGTCCCGGCAGCAATTTCTCGGTCAGCGTTTCCTTGTTCGCGAGAATGCCTTTCAAGCCCAATCCATATTGGCTGCCGTGATAGACCTCCACGTTGTTGTAGCGGAGATCGACCATCCACAGACGCGGGATTTTGCAGTCCTCGTAGATCTCCTTCTTCGTCACCGTGTCCCAGCGGTGATCTTCGGAACTGATGATCTCCACTGCGAGGAAAACCTTTCCGGTCGCCGCCGTCACGAGTGATAAATCCGGCCGCAGGATCGTCCCTGCTGTGAGTTGCACCACTGAGCGCGGCTCCTGCAAGCGCGCCGGGCCATTCTCTGGCAAGGCAGCCTTCACCTCAGCATGCAGACGCTGTAGCACCAAGTGATGGCGCCCGCCCAGCACCGTGCGCCACACGCTGTTCCCCTCGATGATCTCTTCGTAAGTCTGGCTCACAAAATTATTTCTTATCCACCAACGCTTTTAAAAACCTGCCCGTATGCGATTCCTTATTCTTCGCCACCGCTTCGGGCGTTCCCGCCGCGATGATCTCACCGCCGCCTGCGCCACCTTCCGGCCCCATATCGATGAGCCAATCCGCTTCCGCAATCAAATCCAGATTATGCTCGATGACCACCACCGTATTGCCTGCTTCGACGAGCCGTTGAATCACTTCCACGAGTTTCTGCACATCCGCCATGTGCAGGCCGATCGTCGGTTCCTCAAGAATGAAGATCGCGGGCTTGATGTTCATCTGCCGGATGGTCTTCATCTCGATCTGCTCGCCCTTCAAGCCCGCGAGCAAATGAGTAACAAGTTTTACACGCTGCGCCTCGCCGCCGCTCAATGTCGGACTCGTCTGGCCGAGGCGCAAGTAATCCAGCCCCGTATCCCGCAACGCTTCCAGCGGACGCCGAATCTTCGGCAACGCGGAGAAAAACTCGATGCCTTCCGCCACGCTCAAGTCCAGCACTTGCGCGATGTTCTTGCCGGCGTATTCGATGTCGAGCGTCTCGCGGTTGAAGCGTGAACCGTTGCACGATTCACACTTCACATACGCGGGCGGCAGGAAATTCATCTCCAGCTTGATTGTGCCTGCGCCTTCGCAAACCGGACAACGCCCTTGGTTGCTGTTGAACGAAAACCGGCTGCCGCTGTAACCGCGCAACTTCGACTCCGGCAGATTCGAGAACAGCGTGCGGATATCATCGAAGAATCCCACATACGTCGCGGGAGTAGAACGTGGAGTGCGGCCGATAGGTGCTTGATTCACCTCATGCACCGCACTCAGCATCTCGGTGCCGGTGAGGCGCTCGTTCTTCTTGCCCTTGCGGCCCACGGAGCCTTCCAGTGCAGGTAGCAGACATTCGCGCACCAGCGTGCTTTTGCCCGAGCCGCTCACGCCCGTCACCACCACGAAGCGTCCCAGCGGAATCTCCAACGTCACGTCCTTCAGGTTATTCGTGTTCGCCCCATGCAACGTCAGCCACTGCGTTTCCGTAGAATCCACTTCAGCGACGGCCTTCTTCGTTTTCTTTGCCGCGACTTTCTTCGGTGCTGTCACCGGACGCCGTTGCCCGCGTGTCGGATACTTCTTGGTCTCGAGATGCAGCAAGTAGCGCCCGGTCAGCGAATCTTTGTGCTTCATCAGCTCCGCCAGCGTCCCTGAGGCCATCACCTGGCCGCCCTTCACACCCGCACCGGGGCCGAGGTCGATGACGTAATCCGCGCGCCGCATGGTGTCTTCGTCATGTTCTACGACGACCAGAGAATTTCCGCGTGAACGGAGCTTCTGCAATGCGTCGAGCAATTGCTCGTTATCCCGCGCATGCAGGCCGATGGTCGGCTCATCGAGGATGTAAAGCACGCCGCTGAGATTCGAGCCGAGCTGGGCGGCGAGACGGATACGCTGGGACTCTCCGCCGGAGAGCGTTGTCACGCTGCGGCTCAATTGCAGGTAGCCGAGGCCTACTTCATTGAGGAAGCGCATGCGCTCACGGATCTCGGGCAGGATATCCCGCGCCACTTCTGCTTCGCGGCCTGAAACCTTCAAGCTGTTGAAATATTCCGCCGCCTGCCCGACGGACATCGCGCCGATGTCATCAATCGTTTGCCCCGGCAGCTTCTGCTTACCTTTGGTTTTCGCCGTCTTGGCGGGCAAGCCATCGAGAATCAACCGCACCGCGCGCGCCAAGGGATTGAGCCGTGCCCCTTTGCATTCCGGGCAGAT
>JAJNBN010000542.1 GCA_021156225.1 Verrucomicrobiota bacterium
AGCAGCGGCTTGATGAATGAATCCCTGGGTGGCCCCCCGGTGCGGCCGTATCAGCCGGAGGGCGTGTGGGAGGAGATTTTCATGGGCCGCTTCCGCTATGAACCGAGCGAAGGCGCAGCGCAGTATCGTCGCACGTTGTATGCGTTCTGGCGGCGTTCCATCGCACCGACGTTCCTGTTCGATTCCGCGCAACGTCGCGTGTGCGAAGTGCGCACGCCGCGCACGAATACGCCGCTGCAGGCACTTACTTTGTTAAATGACCAGAGTTATTTGGAAGCAGCGCGGGCCTTGGCGATGAAGGCGTTACAAAGGGCGGGCAAGCCGGAGGAACGCATCGCTGAGATTTCCCGCCGTGTCATCGCGCGACCGCCGACGAGCAAGGAAACGGTTGTGTTGCGACGCGAGTTGGACCGGGCGTTGGCGCATTACGGTGCGCATCCGGACGATGCGAAGAAGTTTCTCGCGAGCGGGCAGCTGAAGCCGGTGGCAGGACTCGCGGCGGCAGATGTGGCTGCCTATGCCGTGGTTGCCAGCATGATCTTGAATCTCGATGAAGCCATCACCCATGAATAAGCAAGAACAAGCCACGGCAGCGCTGCAAACGACGCGACGCTATTTCCTCGGCCAATGCACGGGCCTGGGGCTGGGTGCGATGGCCTTGGGCCAGATGATCCAGCAGGCGATGGCGTCGGAACCTACGCGCAACAGCATCGGCGGGTTGACGGACTTGCCGCACTTTGCGCCGAAGGCGAAGCGGGTGATTTTTCTCACGCAATCGGGTGGGCCTTCGCAGATCGAGCTGTTTGATGACAAGCCGGGCTTGAAGAAATGGGCGGGCATCGAGCTGCCGGACACAGTGCGAAAAGGCCAGCGTCTGACCACAATGACGTCCAATCAGAAGCAGCTCGTGATGCCGGCGCGAACGGAGTTCAAGCGCTGTGGGCGCAGTGGTGCGAGCATCGGTGAGTGGCTGCCGCACCTGCGCGAGGTGGCGGATGAGCTGTGCTTCATCAAGTCCATGCACACGGACCAGATCAATCACGCGCCCGCGATGACGCAATTCCTCACGGGCAACCAACTTGCTGGCCGCCCGAGCATGGGGGCCTGGGTGAGCTATGGTCTCGGCAGTGAGAATCGCAACATGCCGGATTATCTGGTGATGATCTCGAAGATGCAGCGGCCCAGTGACCAGCCACTTTACGATCATTACTGGGGCAGCGGTTTTCTGCCCTCACGTTTTCAGGGAGTGAAATTGCGGAACTCTAAAGATCCGGTGCTTTATCTGCGCGACCCGGACGGTTTGCCGCGTGAAGTGCGGCGCGGTATGCTCGATGGTTTGGGCGAGCTGAATCAGATGCGTCTGAAGGAAACGGGCGATCCAGAGATCGCGACGCGTATCCGACAATACGAGATGGCGTATCGCATGCAAACGAGCATTCCGGAGCTGACGGATTTGAGCGATGAGCCGGAATCGACGTTTGAGTTGTACGGACCGGATTCACGGCGTGCGGGCAGTTACGCGGCGAATTGTATCCAGGCACGGCGCTTGGCGGAGCGGGGAGTGCGGTTCATCCAGTTGTTTCACCCGGATTGGGATCATCACAGCCGCTTGCCTTCCTGGTGCCTGGCGCGGTGCCGGGACACGGATCAGGCGAGCGCGGCGTTGGTGAAGGACCTGAAGCAACGCGGTTTGCTGGATGACACGCTGGTGATCTGGGGTGGTGAGTTTGGCCGCGGCGTGGCGGGGCAGGGGAAATGGGACAGCATCGAGGCCGGGCGCGATCATCATCCGCGCTGCTTCACGATGTGGCTGGCGGGTGGCGGCGTGAAGCCGGGTATGACCTATGGGGCGACAGATGATTTCAGCTACAATGTCGCTGAGAATCCAGTGCATGTGCATGACCTGCATGCGACGGTGCTGAAGCTGCTGGGCATTGATCACGAGCGATTGACGTATCGGCATCAAGGGCTGGACTTCAAGCTGACCGGGGTGGAGCCCGCTAAGGTGGTGAGGGATATTTTAGTCTGAGGAGATGATTATGAAACGACTGCTGCTGTTAACTTTTTTGCTGACGGTGGTGATTCAATGCCCGGCAGCGGAACGGCGGGAGATCAAACTCTGGCCGCAAGGCATGCAGGAGCCGGTGGTGCCCGCAGAACCGCCCGAAGCGGCGGTGAAGGGGCCGGATGGCATCACGCGTCGCTCAAATGTGTCACAGCCGCGGCTTTTTGTTCACGAGCCGCCGGCGGGTGTGAATCGGAGCGGAGCGGGAGTGATCGTGGTGCCAGGCGGTGGCTTCGGGCGCTTGGCGGATGAGCATGAAGGCTCCGATGCGTGCGAGTGGTTGGCGAAGAACGGCATCGTTGCGTTTCAACTCGCCTACCGAACGCCGACGAACAAGCACACGGAACCGAATGCGGGTCCGGTGCAGGATACGCAGAAAGCAGTGATGGAGGTGCGGCGATTGGCGAGTGAGTTGGGGATCGATGCCAAGAAAATCGGAGTGCTGGGATTCTCCGCGGGTGGACAAGTGGCGCTGATCGCGGCGACGAATGAGCCGAAGTTTCCTGCTGAAGGAAACAAAGAGTCGCTCAAACCGGACTTCCTGGTGTTGGTGTATCCCTACCAGATCTACGACAAGACCACGAAAGCTTTGCGCTCTGAGATCAAGCTGGATTCACTCCTGCCGCCGACGTTCATCGCACAGGCGGGAGATGATACGGGTTCGTTGCCGCAGGGCAGCACTTTGCTCTATCTGGATTTGATCAATCGTAAGATCCCGGCGGAGATTCACATTTACGAGAAAGGCGGGCACGGTTTCGGGATGCGTCCGCGCGAAGGGGCGACTGGACCCACGGACTGGCCGGTGCGCGCGGCGGATTGGTTGAGATTGCACGGATATATCGCGAAGTAAGATACGCGTTGGTGGAACACTAATGGCTTTGCATTTGCGAGGTGGTCGCTAAAGTCTTCCACCATGAAATCCGCATTGCTTGCCTTAGGCTTGGTCCTGGGCGTGTCTTCCGTTTCCGCAGCGAACTGGCCGCAATTCCGTGGGCCTGACTTCAACGGTTCCTCTTCGGAGAAGAATCTGCCGTCGCAATGGTCCAAGACGGAGAAGATCGCGTGGGCCGTGGACATGCCGGGCACGGGTGCGGCCACGCCAGTGATCTGGAATGATCATGTGTTTGTGTCCACCATCGACAAAACCACGAAATCTACCATGGCCATGGCGCTGGATCGCAAGACCGGCAATGTGCTCTGGCAGCATACCGTTGCGCCTGGCGATGCGCGGGATGACAAATCCAACTACGCTGCGCCATCACCAGCCACGGATGGCAACCTTATGATTTTGCAGGCAAGAAACTGTGGCAACGCAATCTGCAGAAGGAATATGGTGACTTCGCCTTTCAATGGACGTTCTCGACCAGTCCCGTGCTCTTCGAGGGCAAGCTTTACATACAGGTTTTGCAACGGGATGTACCCGTGAATGGACGCGGTGCCAAGCCGAACGGCATCGAATCCTACCTGTTGGCTATCAATCCGCGGAATGGGGAAAACATCTGGAAGAGCCTTCGTCCGGCTGATGCCAAGGCGGAATCTTTGGAAGCCTTCACTACGCCGACACCCTATGTGTTCAATGGTCGGAAGGAGTTGCTGGTGGCCGGTGGTGATTGTCTGACAGGGCATGATTTGGCGACGGGGAAAGAATTGTGGCGCTCGGGTTCGTGGAATCCTACAAAGATACCTCATTGGCGTTTGGTTCCCTCACCCGTGGCGGGGGATGGAGTGATCTTGGGTTGCGCTCCGAAGAAGAGCCCGATCTATGCGGTGAAGGCCGGAGCTAGTGGTGATGCTGGCTGGTTATGGACAAGTGAAGTGCGCGAGGTGACATCGGATGTGCCGACGCCTCTCTTCTATGACGGTGATTTCATCGTGCTGAGTGATGTGACCTCCACCATTTCCCGCGTGGAACCGAAGACCGGCAAAGTGAAATGGACCGTGCCGACTCCGGGGCGCGCCAAGCACGAAGCTTCGCCTACAGGTGCCGATGGTAAAATTTACATCATCAACTTCTTGGGTGACGTGACGGTGATAAACGCAGCCGACGGCAAGGTTCTCAATACGATCGCGATGGGCGAGCCTGGTGACAACAACACGCGTTCCGTGGTCGCTGTTTCGCAAGGACAGCTATTCATCCGCACGAACACGAAGCTTTATTGCGTGGACGGATCATCCAAGAGATGAAGTGATAATGAGAAGAATTGATATGAAGTGCTTTCTTTTGGTCGCCCTCGCAGGATGGTTCACCATTGCCTCTGTGCAGGCAGATGACACTGCCATTGCCCAGCAACTCCAGTCTCTTGGTGGCAAGGTGACTCTCAAAGATGGCGTGGCCACGCAAGTCACGTTCAACGAATGCTCCAAGCTGGGTGCGGCCGAGTTCAAGGCAATCGGGCAGCTCGCGAAACTCAAAAGCCTGACGCTCTATAACAATTGCGGCGGTCTTGATGACGCCAATCTCCTGCACATCGCCGGTCTTACGGAGTTGGAATCTCTTGGCACGGACCGAATCAATGTCACGGATGAAGGATTGAAGCCGCTGGCGAAGCTGAAGAATCTCCGCAATGCTTCCTTCTTTCACACCTCTTTTGGCAAGAAGGGATTTACCG
>JAJNBN010000543.1 GCA_021156225.1 Verrucomicrobiota bacterium
CCGTTCAAAGAATTGGGGAAAATGGGGCCGATACCAGCGGGAGGGGCGGTGGTGACAGGGCCGGGTCGGTTGCCGTTCAAGGCGATCATCCATGTGGCGGGGATCAATATGTTGTGGAGGTCTTCGGAAAAGATCATCTGGGATTGCGTGGCGAACGCGATGAGGATTGCGCATGAGAAGGGCTACAAGTCGGTGGCGTTTCCATTGATCGGGGCGGGGACGGGTGGGTTTGGTCAAGGTGAGGCGTTACGGATCATGAGGGAGAGTCTGGAGGGGTGTGAGTTTGAGGGTGGAGTGCGGATTGTCCGCTTCAAACAAACATGAAGAATTTAGTGAATCATTTCGTCTAAGCTGAGCGTGGAGAAAAAGGCCATTATAGCGGGATTGNTGCTCGCAGCGGGCGCTGTTTCCGCCGCGGACATCAAGCCGCTGGGGAAGGGAAAGGCCATTGATATGGAGCAGGCCCGGAAGCATTGGTCTTATCAGCCAGTGCAGGATCCGGCGCCCGCCACGGTAAAAAACAAACGCTGGCTGCAGACGGACTTGGATAGTTTCATTTTGGCGAAGCTGGAGCAGGAGGGTTTGAAGCCGAGTTTGCCGGCGGAGAAACGGGTGCTGATCCGGCGGGTTTATTTCGATCTCATCGGATTGCCGCCGTCGTATGAAGAGGTGGAGGCATTCGTGGCGGATAAATCTCCGAAGGCGTTTGAGCAGTTGGTAGATAAACTGCTGGCGCGGCCGGAGTATGGGCAGCGCTGGGGGCGGCACTGGCTGGATGTGGCGAGGTATGCGGATACCATCGAGCAATCGGTGGATGGCGAGCGTCGCATTCCGTTCGCGCACACGTATCGGGATTACGTCATCGATGCGTTCAATGCGGACAAGCCCTTCGACCAATTTATCTTGGAACAGATCGCAGCGGACCGGTTGCCGGAGAAGGACAAGGCGGATTTGCGAGCGTTGGGTTTTCTTACGGTGGGAAGGCAGTTCCGGGCGAATGAAGACGGGCCGAACCTAGTGATCGATGATCGCATCGACACTATCACGCGCGGGTTTCTCGGGCTGACGGTTTCCTGTGCCCGTTGCCATGACCATAAGTTCGACCCCGTGCCCACGGCAGATTACTATTCGCTCTACGGTATCTTGGGCAGTGTGCAGGAGCCATTGGATCTGCCGGAGTTGAAGCGTGTGGGTGATGCGGCAGCGCTGGAGAAGTATGAGAAAGAGCGCGCGCGCATCCTCATGGAGTATGAGACACATGTGGATTTCTGCATCACCACGGCGAACCAGCATTTCCGTGATCTGGTGACGGAATATCTCCAATACCAGGTGCGCATCTCGGCGAATCATCGCACGACGGAAGGGTATGTGCCGCTGGATACACCGAAAGGTTTGATGCATTATCAGGCGTGGATGCGCTGGCAGGCGTTGCTAAAACAAAGCGCACAAAGCGGCGAGCCGTTCTTCAAGCTGTGGCATCAGCTCATAGCTTTGCCCAAGGATGGATTTGCGGCGAAGACGCAGGAAATCCTGACGGAAATGGCGAAGCATCCGCAGTCGCATCACCCTTTAGTAGTTACCGCCTTCAACGGGCAGAAGCCGGAGACGATGATGGAGGCGGCAGCGATTTACGGGAGGGTAGTGCAAGAGGCTCTAAAGGCGCAGACGGATGAGGCGAAGCAGGTAGTGGAGCTGATCTATGGTCCGAAATCACCCGTGCCGCCCCAAAACCGGCAGGAGATGATCGATGACATCCACCGCTTCCTGACGGAGAAGGAGCTGGTGAATCGCGACAATGGTGAACGCGGTGATGGTCTGCGCACGCAGTTAGCCGTGCTGGAGGCGACGGCTCCGGTGGAGCGCCCCATGGCGGTGCGGGCAACACCCAAACCCGTGGACCCGCATATCCTCATTCGCGGTGAAATGAGGAATGTCGGCGCAGCCGTGCCACGGCGTTTCCTGCAGGTGCTGGCGAAGGTGGATGGGCGCAGCTATGGAGATGATGGGCGATTGCAACTGGCGCAGGCCATCGTGAGCAAAGAGAATCCGCTGGTGGTGCGAGTGATCGTGAACCGTGTTTGGCAGCAACACTTCGGACAGGGACTGGTGCCGACGGCGGATGACTTCGGCGTGATGGGGCAGGAGCCATCGCATCCGCTGTTGTTGGATCATCTGGCGAGTTGGTTCATGGAGCATAGGTGGTCAATGAAAGCGCTGCACCGCTACATCCTGAGTTCGGCGACTTGGCAGCAGAGCGGCGCAGCCAATGAGCGAGCGTTGTTGAAGGATCCGGGCAATAAACTGCTCTGGCGGATGACGCCGCGGCGGCTGGAGTTCGAGCCGCTGCGCGATTCGCTGCTGCAAGTGGCCGGCCGATTGGATGTAAAGATGGGTGGGCGTAGTGCGCCGCTGGATGAGAAGAATCTGAGGCGGGCGGTGTATGGTTATACGGACCGCTTCCGGATTCCGGCGCTGTTACGGAATTTCGATGTGGCGAATCCGGATACATCTATTGCGCGACGGAGTGAGACGACGGTGCCTTTGCAGGCGTTATTTTTGATGAACAGCGGGTTTGCGCGGCAACAGGCGGAAGCGATGTTGAAGCGGCCGGAGATGATGAAGGCGACCAGTGCAGAGGAACGCATCAAGACGGCATTTCGATTGGTTTACTCCCGGCAGCCTACGAAGGAGGAAGTGAAGCTGGCGCTGGAGTATGCGGGACCGTTGCCGGTGGATGACGCAGGAAACAAACGGTGGGCGAATCTCGTGCAGGGACTGCTGATCGCGAATGAATTTGTCTTTGTGGATTGAAGTATGAAGCACGCGCATAATCCTTTGTTGAATCCGCAGGCGTTCATGACGCGGCGGGAGATGTTGCGTCGGTGCGGTGCGGGCTTTGGTTTGGTGGGATTGGCGGCGATGTGGGGGAAGGATTTGCTGGCAGGTGAGGCGGGCGGGGCGCATCCGCTGGCGGGGAAGCCCTCGCATTTTCCAGCGAAGGCGAAATATGTGATCCAGATCTTGGCGAATGGCGGGCCGTCGCAGATGGATACGTTTGATCCCAAGCCGATGCTGAACAAGTATCATGGGCAACGGCTGCCCTTGCACTTCGCTACGGAGCGTCCGACGGGTGCGGCTTTGGGGTCGCCGTTCAAGTTCAAGCAATACGGGCAGAACGGGCTGGAAGTGAGCGAGATATTTGCGCCGCTGGCGGAGCAGCATGCGGACAAGCTGTGCGTGATCCGCTCCATGCATACGGATGTTCCCATCCATGAGAGTTCGTTGCGGCTGATGAATTGCGGGGCAAGCATCATGGCGCGACCAAGCATCGGAGCGTGGGTCACGTATGGGCTGGGCACAGAGAACCAGAACCTACCAGGCTTCGTGGTGCTGGTGCCGAAAGGCATGCCAGTAGCGGGAGCGGACAACTGGCAATCATCTTTTCTGCCGGGGACATATCAAGGCACGTATATCGAGACGGAAGGTAAGCAGCCGCAGGAGTTGATCGAGAATCTCAAGAACCCGTTTCTATCGGCAGACGAGCAACGGGCACAGTTATCGTTTGTAGAGCAATTGAATCGCAAGCATCAGAGCGTGCGGAATGAGGCGGCGTTGGAGGCGCGCATCCATTCCTTTGAGATGGCGTTCCGGATGCAGAATGCGGCGACGGATGCGTTCGATATCGGGCGTGAGCCGGAGCATATCCGCACGATGTATGGTGATACACCG
>JAJNBN010000544.1 GCA_021156225.1 Verrucomicrobiota bacterium
TGCCCATAAAGCTGGATTCGACATATTGGTTGCCGGCGGAAGAGGCTCCCGCCATCAATGACCGGCTGGAAAAGCTGGCGAAGCAGGTGGAGGATGCCTTGCCGAATATTTTAAACCTGACCAACCAGCTCGCCTCCACGCTGAACAGCAGCAGTGCAGCGATGTCGAACGCGAACCATATCATCGTGGATATCCGCCCCGTGGCCTCAAACATCGTCTTCATTTCGGAGAATTTGAAGAATCCCAAGGGCTCGTTGGGCGAGTGGCTCATTCCGACGAATCTTACCAGCGAACTGGAGCTGACGATCACGGCGGCCAAGCACACGCTGACCAATGCCAGCCAGACCATGCTGCAGTTGGACAAGACGCTGGTGACGGCGAATGGCACGGTCGGCTCGGTGAACCAGATTGTGACGAATGCGAACGATCACGTGGCCTTGCTGGTCTCAAACCTGAATGTTTCGCTGACGCATCTGGCATCCATCACCAGCAATCTGAACGCGCAGGTGCAGGCGAACACGAACATCCTGTCGGAGATATCATCCACGGTGACGAATGCTGATGTGATGCTGCAGGGGTTAAGAAAGCACTGGTTCCTGCGCGGGGCTTTTAAGGAAGAGAAGCCGAAGGTGGAGAAGAAGGATAGGGGAACGAATGCGCCTACACGCACCCCGTTGATACCCAAGATGCAGCAGCAGAGGCGGTGATCGGGATTTACGATTCTAGATTTACGATTTACGGATTGTAATTCATGCGTGACCACTCCGGTTTCTCAGTCTCGAAGGTCACGCGTTTGTGCGTGAGGGGATGCTTGAAGCTGAGTTTCCAGGCGTGCAGGCAAAGTGGTTGGTCTTCCAGAGTGATGGTCTGGACATCGCCGAGTTTCTTGCCGGGGAGATACACTTGATCGCCGCAGATGGGGAAGCCGAGTTCCCAAAGATGCACGCGGATCTGATTGGTGCGACCGGTTAGTGGGCGGGCTTCCAACAATGACGTGCCATCGGCGAGGCGCGCGAGGGTTTTGAATTCCGTGCGTGAGGGCAGTCCGTTGATTTCATCCACTTCGCGATTACCCACTTCACCAGGCTCGGTGCTGATGGGGGCATCGCAGAAGAAGGAGTCTTCCGATGGGTGACCGAGGGCTTTCACGAGGTAGATCTTCTCCACTTCACCGCGGGCGAATTGCGGCTGGAGTTTGCCGGCGAAATGGCGCGTGCGAGTGAAGACTACCACACCGCTGGTATTCGCATCGAGGCGATGGCCGGGGCGCGGCTTCTGCGGATGATAAACTGTATGCAGGATGGATTGCAGCGTGTTGCGATTGTAGCGGCCGCTGGGGTGCAAGGGCAGGGGCGCGGGCTTTTCCAGCACGATGATGGCTTCGTCCTCGTGGAGGATGCGGATATCGGCATTCACATCTGGCTCGGTAATTGCCGGGAGCAGATGCAAATAGCGCTCGCCGGTGCGGACGATATGTTCCGCTGTAACTGGTAGGCGCAGATTATTCAGGATGCGGCCTTGGGAGAGCGCGCTGAGCCATTCTTCACGCGAGATGTGGTCGAGGATGGTGCAGAGAAAATCTAAGACGGTCAGGCCATCGCAAGTGACCGGCACACTGACGGGGCGGTAGTTGTCGTAAGCAATGCTGCCGGGGAGTGGAGTCGTGGCTTTGCGAATGGCGGCGTGGCGTTGGGCGATGTTCTCGGCCATCTGCTGCTCGCTGGTCTTGAAACAGTAGGGGCAGGACTTGGACGGCACGTAGCGCGGGTCTTCCTGATCGGCCTCGGTGAGCGGGGTGAGGCAGTTGAAACATTGAGTGGCCTCCGTCTCGCGCAAGGCGGGGTCCACGCCCACGCGTTGATCGAAGACGAAGCACTCGCCGTCGTAATGATCGCCACCGCATTCCTCGAAGTATTTCAGGATGCCGCCATCGAGCTGGTAGATCTTCGAGAATCCTTCGCGTTCCATGAAGGGACCGGCTTTTTCGCAGCGGATGCCGCCGGTGCAGAACATGACAATGGGCTGCTCCTTCATGCTGGCGGGAAGTTGGCGCACGGCATCGGGAAACTGGCGGAACTGGTCGATGCCGATGGGCAACGCATTGCGGAAGGTGCCGAGCTTCACTTCGTAATCATTCCGCGTGTCGAGCAGGGTCACGGGGCGGCCTTCATCCAGCCATTGCTTCAACTCTTTCGCGGTGAGCTTGGGCGAGGTGCGTCGGGCGGGATTGATGCCTTCGACGCCGAAAGCGATGATCTCCTTCTTGATGCGTACGAGCATGCGGGAGAAGGGCTGATGCTCGCTCTCGCTATATTTAGGAGTGAGCGTTTCCAAGCCGGGAATGGCGCGCAGGCTGGCGACGAGTTCATCGATATCCACGCGGGCACCGGCGACGAACATGTTGATGCCTTCCGTGCTGAGCAAAATGGTGCCCTTGAGCCCGCAGGCATTGCACTGGGCACGGAGCTTTTCCCGCAGCGACTTGAGATCGCTGAGTTCGGCAAACTGATACGTCGAAATGTTCGTGATAACGGCCATTTTTACAGGGTGGAGATAATGGAGAGGTGGGACGGAGAGGCAAGGGAGAAAAGGTTAACCGCAGATGGGCTATGGAACCGCCTGAAGGCGGAACTCTTGCGAAGGGAATGCTGCAACCGCTCATTAGGAGGGAGAGGCAATCAACGCATTTTGCGTTTGCCTAGACGGTATTCGGCTTCGTTTCGCAGGGCTTCGTCAGGGGAAGCGGTGCATTCTTTGATCAGGGTGATGGCTTCGAGGGTGCCGATGTCGTTCAATGCCCAGAGACATTTTTTGTAATAAGAGCCGTAATCGTCGTAGTCGAGGTATTCCAGTTTTGGTTTCAATTCGATAGCTGCACGTATCGCCGGAACACTGGACGGATTTCGGTGCCGCTGTAGAAGACCGATGATGTCCTCGTGCTTGATGTGCCATGGTTGTGTGACCAGTTCGTTGAGCAACCCGACAATGTCATCTGCAAAAGTGAATTTGAAACCGAGCAAGAGCGCGTAATCTACGAGGTCTGCATCCTTATTCTCCAGAGCTTGCTTTAGTGAGGCGCTTACTGCTGCCGGGATTTGCTCGCGAGTGATTCCGTATAGAGCGAAGAACTTTGCTTCAGAAATTTTCTTTTGGCAGAGATCGAGTAATGCTGATCGTTGCTGGGGTGTCATTTGGATTCAGGCTTCTCAAAGAACGGTGTGGTCCAAATCCGGTTTTGCCAGTTTGGCCAGGCTGACTTGATAGCAGGCAGCAGCCATTCACCACCGATGGTGACTGAGCTTTCGTGCGAGGCATAGATAATCCAATCAAACTGCTCA
>JAJNBN010000545.1 GCA_021156225.1 Verrucomicrobiota bacterium
ATGCGACGCCTTCGAGGTTTCCCAATCATCCACCGGCTCCACGATGGCGTAACCGAAATACCGCTTCCACACGCGGTTCACGATCACCTTCGCGAAGCGTTCATTGCGCGGGTCCGTGATGTAGGCCGCGAGTTGTTCACGGCTGTTCTTCTCATCGCGCACCGTGCCCGGGTTCAGCTCATCATGCATCGCTTTGTTGAAGGGCCAAGCCGGCGCCACCTTCTCGCCCGGCTTCAACGTCACATTCACCAGACGGCCCACCTTGATGTTCGCATTCGCCGGAATGGAACTGCTCTTCGGCACCTCTTGCGGCCCTTGCTTGAGCATCGCGGCGAGGCTGAACAATTCCGCCTGTTTGAAATCATGATACGGCGCATCATGGCATCGCGCACACGCGAGGTTCATGCCGAGGAACGCCTGCGAAACGATCTGTGCGCGATCCGCCATCGGCACATCGTTCTCCGTCGCCAGGCTGAATCCGCCCGGTCCGCCGTGATACACACTGCCCTGCATCGCGATCAGTTCCGTGGCGAAACGGTCGATCGGCTTGTTGTCCGAGAAGGACTCATGGATCCAGTAACGGAACGGGCCCGAGTTATTCAGCGTGGGCTTGAGGATCGCCGGGTTCTCCGCCAGCACATCTTGCCAGTATGGCACCCAGTTATCACCCCAGCTCGGATGATTCATGAACCGCTCGATCGCCTTCGCGCGACGGTCTGCCGACTTGTCATTGAAGAACTCCTTGATCTGCTCCGGTGATGGCACGAGGCCAGTCGTATCAATCGCTAATCGACGCAGGAACGCCCAGTCATCCGTCAATCCCGCAGCCTTCACGTTGCTGGCCTCCAGCTTGGCGTTGATGAAACGGTCCACGTCATTCTGCACGGCTGCACCGGATGTCGTCGGCACCTTCGGCGCGGGCACATTCGCCATCACCTTGCGGGCGAACTCATGCCGTTCCGCCCAATACTTGTTCTCCTCTTTCAGATTATCCAGGCGACGTTGGCGCTCCAGCGTGCCGAACTGCGCGCGCTGATTATCCACATAGGCCAGAAAATCTTCATCCGTATGCGGCACCTTCACCTTGGGTGCGAGCAAGTGATACATGCTGCCCTTCGTCGAAACGCTCACCGTCAGCTCGCCCACTTCCGGTTTCAGTCCCTTGCCGCCCACGAACGATTCCAGCACCAGCAACTGCGGCTTGCCCTCGCTCTTCACCTTGATTTCCAGTTCATCATGTCCCGTGCGCAGGAAGCGCAATCCGGCGGGCAAATCTTGCGGAATAGGAGCCACGGCCCCGTGACCGCTGCCGTTCGGGATGATGAACTTCGTGATACCCAGCAACTGCCCATCCAGGAAAATCCGCGAACTCTGCAGCGAACGCACCAGCAACGTATGCTCGCCCGCTGGCAATGTGATCATGCCCGCCGAACGCACGAGGAACGCCGGTGAACGATCGATCACCACCCCACGCTCATTATACTTCTTCGGCAACTGCGCCAGACCGAACGCCGGAATGTTGAACGTCTCCGTCGCCTTGCCCGGTGTGAAATTCCAGTTTGATTCCGTCGGGATGCCCTCCACGATCTCCACCCGCACCGCATCCTTCGGCAGCGAAGTCACATCCACCTTCGGACCTGTCGGGATGTAGCGGAAGCGCTTCTTCAGATCGCTGCTCGAGAGCGCTTTGCGATACACCGCAACCTCATTGATCGACCCGTTAAAAGAATTTCCCGCGCTGCCGCCCATCGAGGAACCGATCCACACTTCGTCATCATCCACCACCGGACCGAGGTCCGTCTTGCCGCCCATGTCCCAAGTGCCTTTGACCTCCTGACCGTCCAGATAACCCTTGATGCTGTCGCCCTTGCCGAAGGTGTAGGTGATGGCCACATGATGCCAGCCAGCCGCCGGGATGAAACCCTTCGTCGAGGACCAGCGATGCCAGAACTCATCCGAAGTCTTCGCCTTCTGCTTGCCGCTCCGTTCATCGCGGAATAGGAAACTCACACATGCCGCCCCATCATCACCGCGCAACCGCAAAGCCCAGTTCTGATTGTCCGGCGCAAAACCCTTCGTGCCCGTGCGCCCCTTGCCGATGACATACACCTGCTGCCCATCCCCAATCTTGTTCAGGAACACCCACGCCTCGATCGTGATCGCATCGCCCAATTTGAAATCCAGCGCACTGTCCGCCCCCGGATCTTTCACCCGCACATAATCACCCTTGCCGCTGAAAGCCACCGCCGTGCTGTCCGGCTCGAATTCCGGGAACGTCTCGTTAGACGGCCCCGTCTGCTTCACCGTCACCTTGCCCGCGCCGATGCCATTCAGCAGCGCCGCATTCTCCCCCGGCGCATGATTCTTGATGGCGTCCGCCGTGGCATCATTCAACCGCCAATAAGCCACCGGCTTGTCCTTGATCACGATCTCGTGATACGCCGCCTGCGTGGACAGGGCCACACCGGCCAGACCGATGCCTAATATCCGGGTAAAAGCGTTTCGCTTCATGGTTCTTTGGGTTGTCCTGAATCCTAAACTCTCATTCTCGCTCCGCAAGGCCGAAACCATGGGCTGGACCAAGGCACACAGAGCCCAGCCCAGACGACAAACTGCGGTGCTAATATTTATGAGCATAGCCCCAATCCTCCCTCCGTCACCAGCGCAGTGGTGGGAATCTCCACTACCACTTTCGGGTGATACCTCACTTTGGAGTGCGGAGGCTTGCCTCCGCTGCTCGCCCCGGCGTTTTGGTCGGGGTCCGCCCGACGCGGCTTGACGCGTCGCCTCCTCTTCCGCTGCTCGATATTGGTCTCCCATATGCCTCCCTTTCTTCCTTCCTCATTCTTTCTTCTAAAATTCCTACTTTCATTGCCCCCATCATAAACAGTGGGGTGTGACATCCATAGTCACACCCCCTAATCCACCTAAAATATTTCCAGACCTCGTAACCAAAACAACCGGAATCACTTACCTCTAGAAAAACCTCAAAACCTACTTTTCCCGAAAATAAATTCGCGTCTAATTGACGAATTTTCACTCCCGCTATTACTTGGGGGGCGCGTCAATCCTGTGTTAACTCGAAACCTCAAACCAGAAACAAGAAACCGCCGCATCTTTCCCTCCCCCTTTCGCGCCTTTTAGCAGGCCAAATCCCCGAACCTCCCCCTCACCAACAACTCATTCGACCCCGCCCCCAGGTGCTAATCCAGCACCTCGGGCAGTCCCCGGGTCTGTGAACTCACCCAGGAATCAACTCGATTCCCGGATCTCCATCAGCGCGGCGAGTTCGGTTTCCTAAAGCATTTCGGTTTTCCTGCTCCATGTTGTT
>JAJNBN010000036.1 GCA_021156225.1 Verrucomicrobiota bacterium
AGAGAAAATTCCGGCAGTGGCATCTGAAAAAGGGCGGGCAGGCTCTCACTCGCCAACAGCTTGTGATAATACGGCGCGGCATCGATCCATTCATGTACGCCCGCCTTCAGTTCGCGCGCCAAGGCCAGCGAGTAATGCGCGCTCAGCAGATGCTCCCGCAGATGATTGGTGAACAACTCCGAATCCGGGAGCACCTCCGCGGAGGGATTGGCCGAAGGCAGAGCATCTTCCGCAAAGAACTTGACCATCTGGATGCGACCCGCCAGATCGTGAAGATAATTGGACGCGAGGTCCGAGTAATCCAGGCCGGTACGGTTGGGCAGTTGACGGATCCGCTGGATCTTGGGGCGCAAGTTGTCCTGCAGCGCAGTATGGAAGAAGCGCCAGTGATCGACGGATTGCGCCACGGCGGCTTCCCAATCCTTGAAAGCCATCAAATCGCGATTTAACGCTGAAAGCACCTTTTCACGGGTGAGGGTGAAGAGGCGCTCGAAATCCACCAATTGCACCAACCCCGCATCATGCAGGGATTTGAGTGCGAGCACCGGCCCGCCAGAAACAGGAATGAGACCGCGGACCAATTCATCGAACGAACGGCGGTCCACCACCAAAGCTTCGGTCAGCAACAGCAGGGAATAGTCCGGCAAAAATGCCTGATTGAGACGCGCCAAAGCCAGTCGGGGCAACTGGTATTGGTCCGGACCGATCAAGGCATTGGGCCGTGTCTGGTAAGACAACCCGCTGCAATATAATTTGATCTTCATTCAACCTTGCTGCGAAGCAAAGGGGAGACTACGCGAAAATAAAACGCCCGTCACGCAAGGAGTGTAGCCGCGAAAAAGCCCGGCCTTTTTCGCCTCTCCGTTACGGCTGCGTGCGGGTCAGGACCACGATTGGAACTTCACCTTCGAAGCCGTTGAACTTGGGGAACTGCACCGGCACCCGCCGCCAGCCCGGATGCTGTAGCAACGGGCCCGTGGCAGGTTCGTTCAAGCCGATGATCACCGTCTGTGCCGCGGAGGATTGAAAATCTTCTGCCGCGGCTTCCTTCCGGTCTCCCACCCAAGGCACGCCTAGCAAATAGGCGGTGAACAGACCGGTGCGATTGCCCATAAACGTGCTGCTCCCACCGATAGGGCCAGTGAGGCCCTGCTGCCGGAGCGCATCGGCCATCGCCCTCGCCATGACGGTGGTATCGTGACGCAGTCCCTGTGGGGCAAAGGAGGCTTTGATCAACGGATAGAATCCAAAGAACAACCCAATCAAACCGCCGCCCACCTTCGTGACCCAGGCCTGGTCATCCAAGGTCTTTCGTATCCACGCCACTGTGCCGAAACTGGTGATGAGCAGGATGGGTAACGCGGCATAAAAATAACGTTCATCAAACGGCGCCACCCACACCGGCAGATAAATGCCGCAGAGACAGCCAAGCGGCAACAAGGTCCAGCGCCAACGTTCCGTCGCCAATCGGTCACGCCACGGCGGAGTCACAAAGGCGGCGGCCAGCAGAGAAACGATGCCGGCGAAAAAAAGCAGATCGAAGTTGGTCAAGTGTGCGATGACCGTGTTGAAGTTTTTCCGCACCAGCTTCACTTGATGCGAAATATTTTCTCTCGGCGACCACGGTTTGTAATCCATCCGCGAAGGTTCCTCCCACTGCGTCACGCGGCCCGCATCCGGTTGATGAAAGGTGCGGAAGACAGGATGATACCGGTCCACATCCTCTGGCCCCACGATGCTGTGATTGATGCGCCCGGAGGTGCTGAAGGTGAACTGGCTGAACTTCGCGGACAAGGTGGCCACCCATGGCAGTGCGACAACGACGAACACGCCCACGGTAAGCATAGTCGCCAGCAACACGCGTTTCCTCTCGGCCCCGATAACCACCCGTAAAACAGCCACCGCTGCTGTCACCACCATGGCGAGCGGAAACGCCACCGCCTTTGCCAGATAGGCCAATCCCCACAAAGCGCCCGTAGCCGCCTGCCACTTCCGGTCTTGCAACCAACTGCCCGTGAACAAAATTCCCCACGCACCCAGCATCAACCCGGACACGAGCAGATCAGGGGAAAGGTATTCTACAGACCAGAAGATCGTGGAGATGGCGGCTATGGCCGCACTTAAAATGGCTGGCCAGCCATTCAACCGCACGCCCCGCAACAGTCCGATGGCACCGCTTGTGAAGACGAGCGCAGACAGGACCATCACCGCCCGCCCTGCTGCCATCGGCGCCATACCTAGTTTGATGCCCGCCGCAATCAGCCAGCTCAGCATGGGCCCCCAGTAGCCAGATACGGCCAACTCCATCTGGCCCTGCGCGTAATACTCGCCCAGTCTCAGGTAGGCGATAGCGTCGTTGTTGAGCTGGTCCAGATTGTTCTTTGCCGCCACCGCCAGCCAGATGAACTGCACCACCAAGATCACGCCCATCGCCCGCCAAGGGAACGACCAACCCCGGCCCTGGGTGGCCAACATGGGTGCAGAGATTGTCGGGGTTTTGGCTTTCTTGCTCATGATGGGCGCTTGAACGGCTCCGAGTTAGCCTGTTCCGCGCCCTTGCCCGCAAGCGCAATATATGGCGGGTTCAGGGCCGGAAATAGGTTTGGAATAATGCACGATTTATATCATTCTCGCCTCCGGCCCGGTGCCAGATCGCTTCCAGCAATCTGAAACGAGCCATACGAATCCTATGTCAAACGGCACATCCAACAGTCCTCATAAGTGGCGGTTTTATCGCGCGGGCGGATTTGATCAAGTCAGCCTGGATACGGGCGCTGACTTGCTGGCCTTGGACCAACTGGACCAGAAGCTCTGGGTGGCGCTGGCCTGTCCTGCGCAAGGATTGGAATTCGACACCAAGACTTTGCAACTGGTGGATACGGACAAGGACGGACGAATTCGCGCCCCGGAGATCCTCGCCGCCGTGAAGTGGGCCGGGACGATGCTCAAGAATCCGGATGATCTCACGAAGTCTGCTGCGGCGCTGCCATTGGCCGCCATCAATGATGCGACGCCGGAAGGCAAGCAGATACTGGCCTCGGCGCGCCAGATATTGAAGGACTTGGGCAAATCCACCGCCACGGTCATCACAGTGGAAGACACGGCGGATACGGCCAAGATTTTCGCGCAAACCAACTTCAACGGCGACGGCATCATCCCGGCGGATTCAGCATCCGATGACGCGACGAAGGCCGTGCTGCAGGACATCATCAACTGCTTGGGCTCGCTCCCCGATCGCAGCGGCAAGCCGGGTGTGGATCAGGTGAAGGTGGACCAGTTCTTCGCCGAGTTGCAGGCCTTCTCTGACTGGTGGAAGAAAGCGGAAGGCGACCAGAACATCCTGCCGTTAGGCGATGCGACTCCTGTCGCCGTAACCGCCATGAAAGCGGTGAAGGCCAAAGTGGAAGATTACTTCGCGCGTTGCCGCATGGCGCAGTATGACATCCGCGCCTTGGGAGCCCTGAACCGTCAGGAAGCGGATTTCCTAGCGCTCGCCGCGAAAGACCTGACCATCACCGCACAAGAAATCGCCTCTTTCCCCTTGTCGCGAGTGGCGCCTAGCCAGCCTTTGCCCTTGTTGGAAAATATCAATCCTGCGTGGTCAGCCGCGCTGGCCAAGTTCCAGGCGGATGTGGTCAAGCCGCTCTTGGGTGACCAGAAAACGATCTCCGAAGCCGATTGGAACACAATCACCGGCAAGCTCGCCGTGTACGAGGTGTGGGCGGGCAGCAAGGCGGGCCTGCTGGTGGAGAAGCTGGGCTTGTCGCGCGTGCGGGAGATTTTGGCGACGAATGCGAAGGGGGCCATCACGCAGCTCATCGCGCAGGACAAGGCGCTGGAACCGGAAGTGAACACCATCGCCTCCGTGGACCGCCTCATCCGTTATCATCGCGATCTCTACACGTTGCTAAACAATTTCGTGACGTTCCGGGATTTCTATGGCCGGAAAAAGAAGGCCATCTTCCAGGTGGGCACGCTGTTCCTAGATGGCCGCAGTTGCGACCTGTGCGTGCGCGCGGATGACGCAGGCCGTCATGGAGCGCTGGCCACGTTGAGCCGCTGCTATCTCGCTTACTGCGAATGCGTGCGCAAGAGCACGAATGAGAAAATGATGATCGCAGCCGCGTTCACAGATGGCGACTCGGATTTCCTCATGGCCGCACGTAACGGCATCTTCTATGACCGCCTGGGACGGGACTGGGATGCCACCATCATGCGCGTGGTGGAGCAGCCCATCAGCATCCGACAGGCATTTTGGTCGCCGTATAAACGGGTGGCCAAGATGGTGGAATCACAGATCGAGAAGGTCGCCTCGGCGCGCGACAAAGCGATCACGGATCAAGCCGCAGCCGGCGTGGCCAATGCGAGCAAGAAGATCGAGACACCGGCCACGCCACCTCCGGCACCTGCGCCTACAGCTTTGCAAACGTCGGCGAAGGAGGCCTTCGATGTCGCCAAGTTCGCCGGTATTTTTGCCGCCATCGGTTTGGCCATCGGTGCCATTGGCGGAGCAGTCACCGCGGTGGCCCATGGATTCATGGGCTTGAAACTCTGGCAGATGCCGCTGGCCATCGGTGGCGCGCTCATGCTGATCTCCGGTCCGGCGATGCTGCTGGCCTACATGAAACTGCGCCAACGCAACATCGGGCCGATTCTCGATGCGAACGGCTGGGCCGTGAATGCACGCGCCAAGATCAACGTACCGTTCGGTGCTTCCTTGACCAAGATCGCGGAACTTCCTGATGGCGCTTCACGCTCGATGGAAGATCCGTTCGTGGAGCATAAGAGTTCCAAGCCCGCGTGGATCATCATCGGGTTGGCGGTTTATATCTTCCTCGGGATGAGCTATGACAATGGCAACTTGAACAAGTGGACCGATGGCATCATCGGCAAGCCTCGGGAGGTCGAGGAAAAGAAGAAAGACGACAAGAAGGATGGCAAATCAGGCGCCACAAATGCAGCTCCTGCTGCTGCAGTAGCGACCAATGCTCCGGCTGCGCAATGAAAACCTTCGCCAACATCGCCGTCGCCCTGCCCGCAGGAGAACCATTTGAGCTGGTCTGGCTCCACGGCATCAAGCCTGCCTTTCAAGAGATGGCGGTGCTGGGCACACGCTTGAACACCTCGCTCTCGGCCACGGCCTTGCGCAATCAGGTGCGGGCCACCCTCGCGAATAACGATTGTCTGCTGGCGGATCTCACGGGCAACAATCCGGCGGTGCTGTATTATCTCGGCGTGGCGGAAGCCTTGGGCAAGCCGGTCATCCTCGTGGCGCGTAACGCGGAGACGGTCGTGTTCCACATCAATCAACCAATCCTCGCTTACGCGGATGAACCTTCCCTGCTGCGCACGCAACTGATCTCCCGGCTGAATCAGAATCATTCCGAAGCTCCCGCACCGGTCACCGCGCCGCAACCGGTAGCGGACAATCCGGAAACCGCGCGCTTCTACGAGATCTTCGGGGACATCCTGCAGCAGCACGGCTATCAGAATCACGGCGAGATCAAGTGCGAGAACGAGAGCACATTCCTGCTCATCGAGCAGGATATGGAACTAGCCCTGGTACAGGATCTCTCCCGGCGGGCGAAGGAACGGGGATTGCGTTTGAAGTTGCTATAGCCGCCGACGTGAGGAGGCGGAACTTGCTCTCCCTCCGATAACTTGGCATCCGGCCAATTTCCCTTTCCTGCATTCAAGGGTTCTGGAAGTATTCTGCCATTCCATGAACGCTTTGATTTCTCGCCGTATCTTCAGCCTTTTCCTGGCGTGCCTGACGTTATCCATCGCCTCGATATCCTTGGCTGCCGAAGCTGAGTTGCCCTACACCTTCCAAAAGAAGGTCATGATCCCGATGCGCGACGGGACGAAACTGGCCGCGAATATTTTTCTGCCCAAGGAAGCCGGTCGTTTTCCTGTGGTGCTGATGCGCACGCCGTATGGCAGACCGGGTGAGACTTGGGGTGGACCGAAGCGTTATTGTCCGGCGGGTTATGTGATGGTCACGCAGGATTGCCGCGGCAGAGGCGAGTCCGAAGGGAAATGGGAGCCGTGGACGTTTGACGCCCAAGATGGGTTCGACACCCAGGAATGGATCGGCAGCCAGCCGTGGTGCAATGGCAAGATCGGCACGACGGGCGGCTCCTACGTGGGCTGGACGCAATGGTCTGCCGCTCATCAGCAGAGCAAGTATCTGAAGACGATGGTGCCGGTGGTGCCCTTCGCGGATCCTTATCATGACATAGCGTACGTGGGAGGTGCGTTCCAATTGTCCCTGTCGCTGGGTTGGGGCGTGAGCATGGGCGGGGTGAAAGTGGAGCCCGCCAAGCTGCCCGAGGCTTTCAAATACCTGCCGTTGAACAAATGGGATGCCCAGTTCGACAAGCAGGTGCCTTACCTGAACGAATGGGTGAACCATCCGACGTATGATGATTACTGGCGCAAGGTGAGCATCGAAGGCCACTACGCCCAGGTCACTGTGCCCGCGCTGAACATCGGTGGGTGGTATGACATCTTCTCCAAGAACACGATCGAGCTGGTCAACAAAACCCGCAAAGAATCCGCCAATGCGCTCGCGCGCAAGAACCAGTTTGTGATCATGGGACCGTGGGGCCACGGCGTGGGCGGGACCAAATCGGGAGAAGTGGATTTCACCCAGAAGGCCCAGTTCAACGTGGGCGAGGCGGAGTTCCAATGGTTCGAACATTGGTTAAAGGATAAGAACACCCAAGTGAAAGACTGGGCCCCGTATCGCCTCTTCATCATGGGCGAGAATGTCTGGCGCGATGAACACGAATGGCCGCTGAAGCGCACGCAGTTCACACCGTTTTATTTTCACAGCGGTGGTCAGGCCAATACGCGTATGGGCAACGGGACGCTGAGCGTCGCTGCACCGATGAGTGAACCGGCGGACACGTTCACCTATGATTCAAACAATCCAGTGCCGACGCATGGAGGCAATAACTTAATCGGTGCCGCCATCGGACCGTTTGATCAAAGCACCATCGAAGAGCGCAAGGACGTGCTCGTTTATACTTCTGCGCCGTTGACGAAGGCGGTGGAAGTGACGGGTCCAGTGAAGGTAATTCTCTATGCCGCCTCCAGTGCGAAGGACACGGACTTCACGGCCAAGCTCGTCGATGTGGGGCCAGATGGGAAAGCATTCAACCTGTGCGATGGCATCATCCGCGCACGGTATCGGAACTCGGAGACGAATCTGGAACTCATCGAGCCGGGCAAGACGTATCGCTACGAGATCGACCTATGGGTGACGGCGAATCTGTTCAAGGAGGGCCATCGCATCCGCGTGGAGATCTCCAGCAGCAATTTCCCGCGCTTTGATCGCAATCCGAATTCCGGCAAGCCCTTTGGCACGGACACGGAATTGCTGAAGGCAGAGCAGACGATCCATCACGACCAGATGCGGGCCTCGCACATCTTGCTGCCGGTGATTCCGCGATAAAATCTCATTCCCCAATTTCAACGCATCCGTCATAATCACCGTCGTCATGCATTCACTTACTCGTCGTCTGGCCTTGCTCTCGCTCATGATTCTTTCCGGGGTGCTTTCATTACCCGCCGCGCAATGGCGCACGGAGACGTTTGCGGGCACGGGTGTGGCGGGCTATTCGGGTGATGGTGGCCCGGCGACAAAAGCGCAGATCAACAATCCCTTCGGCGTGATCCGCGGGCCGGATGGTTGCATCTATTTCTGCGAATACTCCGGACAGGTCGTGCGCAAGGTGGATGCCAAGGGCATCATCACGACTGTCGCGGGCAGCGGCAAAACTGGGTCTGGTGGCGATGGCGGACCGGCGGTGCAAGCGGAGTTCAACCTCCCGCACGAGATCCGGTTCGATAAAAAGGGTGATCTCTTCATCGTGGACATGAAGAACTTCCGCGTGCGCAAAGTGGACATGAAGACAGGTATCATCAGCACGGTCGCAGGCACAGGCACGGCGGGATTTTCCGGTGATGGTGGACCGGCCACGAAAGCGCAGCTCAACCAGCCGCACAGCATCCAGTTCGATACCAAGGGCGACCTCTACATCTGCGACATCGGCAATCACCGCATCCGCAAGGTGGATATGAAGACGGGCATCATTTCAACGTTCGCGGGCAATGGCCAGAAGACGGCGACGCCGGATGGTGCGTCGTTCAAGGACGTGCCGCTGAATGGACCGCGCACGCTGGACTTCGATACGAAGGGCAATCTCTGGCTCGCGTTGCGCGAGGGTAATCAGGTTTTCAAGCTGGACCTCAGCAAGGGCACGATCCATCACATCGCGGGCACAGGTAAGAAAGGTTTCACGGGCAATGGCGGGCCAGCGAAGGAAGCGACCTTGAGCGGCCCCAAAGGCATCGCGCTCTCAGCGGATGATTCCAAGGTCTACCTCGTGGATACGGAGAGCCATAGCATCCGCATGGTGGATATGAAGACGGGCAAGCTGGAACTCATCTGCGGTACGGGAGCGCCGGGCGATGGTCCGGATGGTGATCCGCTGAAGTGCAAGATGGGGCGGCCGCACGGGATGTTCGTGGACAAAGACGGCAGCCTCTACATCGGCGATAGCGAGGCGCATCGCGTGCGGGTGATCCGTGAGGTGAAGTAGTCCGCTAATGCTGTTCCGCAAGGCGGAGCGCTGATTGAAGCATTTCTCTACCAGCGTCTTGGGCTATTCCTCCCCATCATAATACTTCGCTTCCTGCACCTGCACGACCTTCCGATTCTTCGTCCCCGCCGCCACCAGCCACTTGCCACTGTCTGGATAATAGCACCCTTCCCCCATCGGATTGTCCGCCACGATCAGATACACAAAATCCTCCGTGCCGCGATTGCTGATCTGATGCGCCTCTCCCGCCTTGAACAGAAACGCATCTCCCGCCACCACTTCCGTCAACCCTTCCTCATCGCGGATAGTCCCCGTCCCTGAGATCACCAGATACAACTCCCACTGCTGCGTATGGAAATGATACGGACATTGCGAAGCCCCCGGCGGAATACGATTCCACTCCAGATCAAACGGATGCCGCTTGAGCGTATCGGTGGATTGTATCTCCCGCCCCAACGCCTCGGAAATACCCTTGTAGTAGGAACGATATTTCCCCTTCGGTGAGCTATCCTCATTCTCGGGGATAGCCGCTAGATTCACTTTTTGCATACTTGTGGGTTATCAATCACTGTTCGCCATCTGAATCATGCTTTGCCTTGGCTGCGTTTCAATCGCTACATACCTACGATGCTCTGCTTGAACGTAAAAATCAATCCAGGCTTCCGTCTGCAGCTTACCCCCTTTCGATGTTGGGCGTTGGATGTTCGATGTTTCCCCTGTTTCTTCTTTCAAAGACTTGACGCCCCAAATGCAAGTGGTAAGACCTCTTACCATGTCCCTGCAAACCATCGAGCGCCCGGCATCCCTTGTCGCCGAAGTGTGCCGTCAGATCGCCGACCAGATCCATGACGCCGCTTTCCACAAGGACGGCTGGCTGCCTCCTGAACGCGAACTCGCCGAACGTCTCGGCGTCAGCCGCCCCGTTGTGCGCGAAGCCACCAAACGCTTGGAACTTCAGGGCCTGCTGGAGATCCGCCACGGTGTCGGCATCAAGGTCGTGGACAAACTGCACAAGCCGCTCAACGGCTCCGTCGCCCTGCTCATCCCCGATACCGCCGACCGCCTGCGCCAGCTCACCGAGGCCCGTCTCCTCATCGAGCCCGGCCTAGCCCGCATGGCCGCCGAGCGCACTAACGCCACCAGCCTGCGCGCCCTGCGCCTCAACCAGGCTCGTCTCGCCAAGGCAGACACGGAAGAGGAAGCCATCGAATCCGATCTCGAATTTCACCGTCTCATCGCCGTGGCCGCCGGTAATGAGATTTGCACCCTGCTCCTGGATTCCCTCGCCGAACTCGGCCGCGAAAGCCGCAAGACCACCTTATGCGCCGTCGGCAACGTTGTGGCCGTGAACCATCACAGCCAGATCCTCGCCGCCATCGAGGCCCGTCATCCGGAGAAAGCCTACGCCGCCATGAAGATGCACCTCGAAGCCGCCGCCGTAGACATCGCCAAAGGCCTGAAACTCCGCCCCAAAGGAAAGGCCTCCGTATGACAATGCACATGGACAGCCACCTCCCGAACCGTAGGCGCCGCCGTGAGTCGGCGCTGTCTCGCTGGAGCGCCGAACTCCGTTTCGGCGCATTGGCTTTGCTTAGCACAGCCCTGAGCCCATTCACCCTCACCAGTTCGGCCGCCACAATTCCCAAAGAACACCTCACCTTCTTCGAGCAAAAGATCCGCCCCCTCTTGGTCGCCGAATGCTACGAATGCCACAGCGCCCAATCCAAGAAGATCAAAGGCGGACTCGTCCTCGACTCCAGAGCGGGCCTCGCCAAAGGCGGCGACTCCGGCAAACCCCTCCTCGACTCCAGCTCTCCTGAGCAAAGCCTGCTCCTGAAAGTCATCCGCCACGAGATCGCCGATCAGGAGATGCCTCCCAAAAAAAAGCTCACTCCCGAACAGCTCGCCGACCTGACGCGCTGGGTGAAACTCGGCGCCCCCGATCCGCGTGAAGCCGCCACCGTCGAATTGAAACGCGGCGACAAAACCTGGTGGTCCCTGCAAGCCCTGGCGAAAACGCAGCCTCCCGAACCCAAAGACCTGAAGGCCAAGGTCAGCAAAGTCACCAAGCCACAACGCACCAAGTTTGATCTCAAAGCCTGGCAGGCAAGCCCCATTGATCGCTACATCCTCGCCCAGCTCGCCACGAAAGACCTGCAACCGAACGCGCCCGCTGAACGCCGCGCCCTCATCCGCCGCGTGACCTACGATGTCACCGGCCTCCCGCCCACAATGGAAGAAGTGGACGCCTTCGTGAATGACAAATCCCCCGATGCTTACGCCAAGCTAGTGGATCGCCTGCTCGCCTCTCCACGCTATGGCGAGCGCTGGGGCCGTCATTGGCTGGACATCGTGCGCTTCGGCGAGAGCAACGGCTTCGAGCGCAATTTCATCATCGATAACGCCTGGCCCTTCCGCGATTACGTCATCCGTTCCCTCAACGAGGACAAGCCCTTCAACCAGTTCATCATCGAGCACCTCGCCGGTGATGTCGTGGCCAAGGACAAACCGGAGACCGAAGTCGGCATCGGCTTCATCACCATGGGACCGTATGACGACGTCGGCAATCAAGACGTCGTGGCCGCGGCGAACATCCGTGCTGCCACGCTCGATGACATGGTCACCGCCACCGGCTCCGCTTTCCTTGGTCTGACGATCAATTGCGCCCGCTGCCATAATCACAAGTTCGACCCCATCCCTACGGAAGATTATTACCGCATCAAATCCGTCTTCGAAGGCGTGAAGCACGGCCCGCGCGTCCTCGCCACCGCCGAACAACGCAAACAGTTCGATGACGCAACCAAACCGCTCAACGAAGAACGCGCCCGCCTCGTCGCCGAAAAAGCTAAGGTGGATAAGGACATCGCCGAACGCATCAAGAAAGCAGAAGTGTCCGCCACGCCTCGCCCAGCCCCCAGTCCGCGTCAGACAGATGAAACGTTCGCGCCGGTCCAAGCCCGCCATGTGCGCTTCAACTTCCTCGCCACCACCAGTTCCCCCTTGAGCGGTGGCGGCGGCAAGCTCGAGGAAGTGCAAGTCTGGTCCGGCGAACGTAACGTCGCTCTCGCCAGCAACGGTGCGAAAGCCGAAGGCACCAAGAGCCGCGAGGCGAAAGATTTCGACAACGCCTATGACGTGAACCTCGTGAATGATGGCAAGTTCGGCGCCCGCTGGTTCATCGGCAATCCCGCGCAGCTCACCATCACCTTCGCGCTAACGGAAACCATCGACCGCGTCACGCTCTTCAACAATTACACCGGCCCCGATGACCGCGCGATCGCCGGGGCCACGCCCTTCGTCACCGAATACGAAGTCTTCACCTCGCTCGACGGCAAGGAATGGAAGAAGGCCGCCGATTCCTTCGACCGCAAACCGTTCGATAAAGCGCTGGCTGATTTCCGCATCAGCCGCCGCGTCACCACCGATGAAGATCGCAAACAACTCGCGGAGTTCAATAAACTCATCGCGCAAGTGGATGCGAAACTCCGCGCCATCCCCGCCTTGCCTCAAGTCTGGGTCGGCAACATCACCCAGCCCAAAGACGCTACCGTCGTGCAAAAAGGCGGCG
>JAJNBN010000546.1 GCA_021156225.1 Verrucomicrobiota bacterium
AACGTTTTATGCGAGGCTGAGGGCAGGGGGCAAGCTCATTAGATAGCTTGTCATGGAGTTCAAGCAACGCCGAGAGGTTCCGCTTCTTCAGGCGAATAACGCCGCCACCGGTTTGCCGCCATCCGTGATCGGCACCGGGCGCGAGCCGTCGTAGAGTTCCTTGCTCGGATTTATTCCTAACGCGGCACAAATCGTCGCGTGCAGATCCGGCATCGTCACTGGATTCGTGAGAATCTTTTTGGATAACTCATCGGATTCCCCATACGTCCGGCCATGCTTTAGGCCGCCGCCTGCCATCACGAGGGTGAAGCATTTGGACTGATGCCCGCGCCCGCCACCCGCATCGAACTCCGGCGGACGCCCGAATTCCGTGCCCACCGCCACCAGCGTTTTATCCAGCAGCTTGCGTTCTTCCAGATCGGACACGAGCGTCGCCAGCGCGTGATCCAGCTCCTGGATGAGCATGTATTGCTTGAGCTGCCCTTCATTGTGAGTGTCCCAGCCGGTGCCGTTGATGAAATTCAAGTTGTGCGAGACTTCCACGAACCGGCACCCGTGTTCCACCAGTCTTCTCGCCAGCAAGCAACGCTGTCCGAACTCTCCGCCGTAACGATTCCGCAACTCCGCACGCTCTTCTTTTAATTGAAAAAGCCGCATGAAATCCGGACCCGCCAGTTTCAAACTCTGTTCGATCACCTCATTATATTGCCGCGTCGCTGCATCGTCTGGAGTTGACTGACGCACCTCGGCGAGCAGTTGTTCGCGACGCGTCTGCCGTGCTGCATCCACACCCGAGTGCCGCACGAAACCATTCGGGCCCGCCTCCGTATCCGTGAGGTAAAGATAACCGTGCTTCGGCCCGAGAAAGCCTGGATCACGCGAAGCACTCGGATAACCGATCACCACATACGCGGGAGACGTGGGCGAAGTCTGCCCCAGCTCATGCGCCACGATGCTGCCGATGCTCGGATACCGGATCGTCTCGCTGAACTGGCGCGCCGTATGCACGAAGTGTGTCGCCGTCGCGTGCTCATCCACTGTCGAGTGCGTGCATGTGCGGAGGAGCGTGAACCAGTCCATCATCTTCGCCATATTCGGCAGATGCTCCGTCACCTTCACGCCTGGCACCGCGGTGGAGATCACATCATAATCCGTGCCTGCCTGCTTCGTCTTCGGATTGCCGCGCTTCTTCGGATCGAACGTATCGATCTGTGACATGCCGCCGCCCAGCCATAGGAAGATGCAATGCTCCGCTTTTCCCTTTGGGAAATTCGCCGCCGGTGACGCCATCACACTCGGCAGCAGATTCATCATCGCCGCCGTTGCCGCCGCTTTTCCGCCCATCGCGAAGAACTCGCGGCGTGAGAAATTTTTGTTCCGTTCAAACATCATGGCTCTTCAAGGAATGTAGATCGTTTCCGGCGCATTCAGCAAGGCCCACAGAAAATCCTCCATGCGCCCGCGCCACTCTTGCTCCAGCCGCAGGGTCGGTGCCAGCCCTCGCTTCGCTTCGTTTTCTTCCACCTGACGCAGCACATTAGCCTCGGCGACGATATGGTTGCCCCAACTCACGTAAGGTTTTGGCGCTTGTGCGGTGGGTGTTGCTGTCTTTGCCGACACACGCTGCTCGTAACCCGGCTTCAACAATGCCACAAACTTGCCGCGTTCCGCATCTTTCGGCATCCGCCCCAGCACGCGCAGGAAAACTTCTTCCACCAATTTTTCCACCGGTTGCTTTTTCAGTGCCAGATCCGTCATGCCGGAATCTTCCGAGAGCCGTGTGAGCCACAGGCTCGCTGTGCCATTCGCGAGCAACGCTGGTTGCAGCGGATTCGGCTCATTCTTGCGCACGGAGACCGGCTCCTGCCGGTTGCCATCCCAGCCGAACGCCGTCATCAGTTCTGTGATGACCTGCGCTCGCGGCAGATTTAGGCTGGGCCGGTCACGGTCATTCGCCGTGTAAACAAACTGCCACGCCCGCTTCGGCTCACCGAAGTTCAGCGCGAGACGCGGCGTGCGCCCGCTATCCACATCGATGCACACCAGCCCCGTATCGAAATCTTTGCCGTAAGCGGCGAACAGTGAATCTACCAACTGCTCCGCGCTCAACCGCCGCTTGACCGGCGCGGCGAACAGGCGGTTCGCATCCACATCCGTCCGCGCCTGGCGTTGGTAGGCTTGCGAATTTACGATAAGCCGCACGACCTGTTTCAGGTCGTAATCATGGCTCACGAATTCCCGCGCCAGCCACTGCAGCAATTCCGGATGCGATGACTTCGCATTCTCCCAATCATGCAGCGGCTCCACGATCCCGCGCCCGAAGTAGCGATGCCACACGCGATTCACCATCACCTCGGCGAACCGCTCGTTCTGCGGTGCGGTGATGAGTGCCGCCAGTCGTGTGCGTGAATCTCCCTTTGCTTCCACAAAGCCTGCCGGCAACTCATCCTTCATCAAGTTCTTCAATGTCCATTCCGGCGTCAGCTTGTCACCTGGCTTGAGCGAGACCTGGATGAGCGGCTTGCGGTCCGTTGGTAATTTGTCCAGCGCCACCGTGCTCGTCTTCGGTATCTCCACCGGTTGCTGCGCGAGCATTGCACCCAGATGAAACAGGTCCGCCTGCGTGCTGCGATGATACGGCGAATCGTGGCACCGCGCGCATTTCATCTCCGTGGCGAGCAGCGCGGAACTGAGGATGCCCGCCTTTGCCACCATTGGTGAATCGTTCAATGCCGCGAGCGAAAAGCCTGCCGGTCCGCCCTCATACGCTCCGCCCTCCATCCGAACGAGTTCCGTGATGAACATGTCCATCGGTTTGTTGTCGCGGAAAGATTCGTAGATCCACCAGCGGAACGGCCCCGTGTTGTTCAGCGTCGCGTTCACCAAGTTGGGGTTCTCCGCGAGCAGATCCTGCCAGAAGCCCACCCAATGGTCCGCCCAACGCTTGTCCGCCAGCAACCGCTCGATCAAACGCGCCCGCTTGTCCTTGCGCTTGTCCGCGAGAAATTCACGGACCTCATCCGCCGTGGGGAACAGCCCGATCGTATCCAAGGTCACGCGACGGATGAATTCCCCATCGCTCGTGAGCGGTGCCACCGTCAGATTTGCGATCGGCGCTTCCTCCGGCCACACCGCGCCCTCCTTCACCCAGCGTGATAGTATCTCGATCTGCGCCGCGTTCAGGCGATCACCTTTCGGCGGCATGATGTCTTCGGCATTCTGCGGGTTCAGCCGCTGGATGAATGGGCTCTTCTCCGGATGTCCCGCCACGATGCCCGCTTCTTCCGAATCACCACCCTTGAGGGCTGCGCTCAAGCTGTCCA
>JAJNBN010000547.1 GCA_021156225.1 Verrucomicrobiota bacterium
TGGCTTGTAATTACGAGAAACTTAGTGGATACTGGTTCCCGTAGCCGCACATTTTGTGAGGCTTAGTTTTTTTATTTTGGTCAGAGGTTAACTCATGCGAAAAGCATTTACGCTTATTGAACTTCTCGTTGTTATCGCCATTATTGCGATCCTAGCCGCCATTCTATTCCCAGTTTTCGCACAAGCGAAAGAAGCTGCCAAGGCTACTCAGGTCCTGAGCCAGCAAAAGCAGATCATCACCGGAATGATGCTTTACATCGGTGATCAGGAAGACACGCTGCCATCCTACATAACGCGTCTCAACGTGCCGTCAAACGGCTACTTCCGAGACGACATCGTCAGCTGGCCCGTCCAATTCGACCCTTACATCAAGAGCGGCAAACCTACCATGACCGCTGCCGAGGGCGTGAACCCCGTCGGAATCAAGCCCAAGGGCCTCCACTTCAGCAGCCTCTGGGATGAGAAGAAGTGGTCCGATGCGGCGAACAGGCCGGACTGCGATGGCGAAGGCGCACTCTCCGTAGCCAGCGGATGGTTGCCAGTTCGATGGATCCATTCCCACTACGGAATCACCTTCCCGGCGAACAACATCGGATGGAATTCGCAGGTGTGGGGAGCGGCTGACCCGGGGGCCGGCACTCAGGACAATCCGATCTACGCTTTCGCAGGAAGCTATCTTCGGCAACGTAGGCTTCATCGACGGACACATCAAGTTCGTCAAGGGCAACAACCAGCGGTACCTGCAACAGGGCTCCGATGGCAAGTGGTTCATGAAGTACTACACGTGGGATCGCTAGGCTAAAGCGAGTAGATACATTAGTGGCTCAAGCGTCTTCGCTTGAGCCATCTTCCTGTTTGCCAAACCAAATCATGAAAGTTCTCTGTTGTCGAATTGTCGTCATGAGCCTAGCGGCTGCTTTAACTCTTGTTGGTTGCTCGACGGATGTCGATCCTAACAAGCCAGTGGATGCGCCTGGATACTACAACGGACCGATGAAGGCCAAGGGAGCACCCGGAGCAAGTGATCAAAACGCCAACGCGGCGCCCGGTACTGCACCTGCCGCTGCACCTGCGGCACCAGGCACAACCGCAGGCTGAACCGTCGGGTCTCACCTTTCCGCACGAGTGCGGAGAGGTGAGAGCGCTTCTTTCCGCACGGCGCTCAGTCATGTGTCACCATTTCTATCGCGCGAAGTTCAGGCGAGCCTGGCGGCGTAGTGATAGGAAGGAATGACAGACATTCAGCGCGAGGCTGCTCGCAGGAAAACCTTTGCGATCATCTCGCACCCCGACGCGGGTAAGACCACGCTCACCGAAAAGCTGCTGCTTTACGGCGGCGCCATCCAACTTGCCGGGTCGGTCAAGGCGCGGCGCAACCAGAAGAAAGCGACGTCCGACTGGATGGAGCTTGAAAAACAGCGCGGAATCTCCATCACCTCCACGGTTCTTCAGTTCGAGTTCTCGGACCACGTCCTAAACCTCCTGGACACTCCCGGCCACGAGGACTTCAGCGCCGATACGTATCGAACGCTCACCGCCGCGGATAGCGCCGTGATGCTGATCGACAATGCCAAAGGCGTTGAGGCGCAAACCCGCAAGCTTTATGCCGTCTGTAGCCGCCGCGGCATCCCAATCTTCACGTTCGTCAACAAGATGGACCACCCCGGGAAAGGTCCGCTTGCGCTGCTCACCGAAGTCGAGGACGTGCTGCAGATCCGCACGACTCCCGTGAACTGGCCCATCGGGCAAGGCTCAGACTTCCGTGGAGTCTTCGATCGCGCCACGCAGATGGTGCACCTCTATCAGAAGACCGCCCACGGCGCATCCAAGGCCACCGTCGATGTCATGCCGCTCGACGACCCTCGTCTGGAAGCGGCGCTCGGAAACGAGCTCTTCAGCACACTCCTCGAGGATATCGAATTGCTGGACATTGCCGGCGATGCCTTTGACCTGGACCGCGTGTCGCGCGGTGAGCTGACGCCCGTCTTCTTTGGATCCGCAATTTCCAACTTCGGAGTCGAGCTGTTTCTTAGAAGCTTTTTGTCCATGGCGCCCCCGCCCGCCCCTCGCGTTTCGGGAGAGAAAGTGGTCGAGCCAGGTGAAGAGTTCAGCGGTTTCGTGTTCAAGATCCAGGCGAACATGGATCCGCAACACCGCGACCGCATCGCCTTCATGCGCGTCGTCAGCGGCCGATTCGAAAAAGATATGGAGGTCGTCCACACGCGTACCGGCAAGAAGTTGCGGCTGACCCGCCCGCAACGGCTGTTCGCTCAGGAGCGCGAGACCGTTGAGGAGGCGTATCCGGGCGACATCGTAGGCCTCACGAATCCCGGTGCCTTCCGACTCGGGGATACCCTCAGCCTCGATGCCACGAACAAGTTCGAGGAAGTCCCCAGCTTCGTTCCTGAGGTGCTAGCCGTGCTTCAGAACCAAGATGTTTCGCGCCTGAAGCAGTTCGAAAAGGGCGTGCAGCAGTTGACTGAAGAGGGGCTGGTGGACGTTTTCATGGACCGGCGGTCGCAGAGGCGAGAGCCCATTCTTGGCGTCGTTGGAAGGCTTCAGTTCGAAGTCGTGCAGTTTCGAATGATCAGCGAGTACGGAGTCAAAACCAGCCTGGAGCCGCTGCCCTACACGCTTGTGAAGTGGGTCCATGGATCGCTAGCCGACCTCGATGGAGCTTTCCTCGGTAACGGCGCGCGTTTGTTAGAAGACGCACACAACCGCCCCGTGATGGCCGCGACCTCCGAGTGGAACATGGACTTCGTAAAGAAACAGAACAAGAACCTCACGTTCTTCGACACTCCCGAGGAGTACGAGCAGGCGATGCGTGAGCGAGGAAAGGCGGCCGCGATTTAGCTGCCCTGCGTGAGGTCTGTGAACTCCTCGTCCGCTTGATTCAATGCGCGCATTTCGCTAAGCGCCTTCCGTAGCTCGTTCGTGGCGTCCGTTGGCAGATTGTGGTGCCCGGCTAGTCTGCTCGACGTCGCCGTGGCTTCCGCCGCCGCCCTCTGCATATCAGAAATCAAGCCCTGAACGGTAGCATCGTTGGGCGGAGCACCCTGGCCGATCATCGTCACAAGGCGCGCCATTGCCACATCCATTGCGACGCGAGTCTTATCTCGAGCCTGAAACCAAGGGGAATCACTGCCGACAGCCTGCCAAGCTGGTGAATTCAAAGCGGTGCGGCACTGAAGGTATTCGTAAGCGGCTGCGTTCAACGCCATGGCGCCGTCCTCTCCGATCAAACCCTTGACGTTGCCTTGCCAGCGTGCGGACATGAGCTTCCAGAAGAAGCCACGCATCTCCGCCGTGGTACGTGCGACGGCCTTGTCACTCTCGGTACGGCCCCGCAAGTACCAGATGAGAACCGCCGTGGACGCAAAGACGGCGCACACCACGGGGACAGTCACTGCTATGGCTGGATTAATCTGCAGCGCGCCGGCAAGGATGCCGATGAGACCGCCCATAACACCCCAGATCGCCCCAACAACTCCCCCGGCAATTCCGCCGCGGCGGTCTCCAGTGGTTTGGCCGTGCGTCTGTTGATCGATCCACTCATAGAGGCTTCGGAGCTCGGGCTCCGATTTCCCCCACCAGTTTGGTTGCATAGGCTGCATGAGCACCGTCTATCTAACGCTACGCCTAGGCTGAAGGTTGCTTCTTTCGCAGCTCCAGGCCAAGCTCCACCCACTGCGACTCGTCGATCGTGCTTGGAGCTTCCATCATGGGATCCAGGCCCGCGCCCGTCTTGGGGAAGGCGATGACTTCGCGGATGTTCTCCGTGTCCGTCAGGGCCATCACCATGCGATCGATGCCCGGTGCGATACCGCC
>JAJNBN010000548.1 GCA_021156225.1 Verrucomicrobiota bacterium
TGATACATGATCGTGGAGCGGTATTGGGTGCCCGTATCGGCCCCTTGACGATTCAGGGTCGTGGGATCGTGGGCGGCCCAAAAGATTTCCAAAATCTGCGCATAGGTGATCTTGGCCGGATCAAACTCGATCTCAATGACTTCCGCATGGCCGGTATCGCCCGTGCAGATCTGTTTGTAAGTAGGATTGGGCAGCTTGCCGCCGGCGTAACCGGAGATCACGGCTTTCACCCCTTTGAAACGCTCGAACACGGCTTCCGTGCACCAGAAACAGCCGCCACCCAACGTGGCCTTTTCTGTATAAGACCATGCGGCGGTGTCGTCTTTGACTTCCTTTTTCTTGTCTTCAGCGTTCATGAGAGAGGGGAAAAGGCAGATGCCCGTGAGGAACAACGCCTGGCCGATAATGAACCGGCGCAACGTGATGCCCGTGGTGGGAGTTGATTGAGAATGTTCGGCGGCGTTCTTCATGGGAATTCTAGCTGGTCTTCTTATATCATCAGACGCTTGGAACGCCAAAGTTATTCTCCACCATTTTTTGGCACGCTTTGCCTCAAAGCTTAGAGTTGTTGAACGCCTGCGGACGATGGTTTATGCTCGCCCGGTGTTTGCGCCAAGACTGCTCCATTACCTTTTTCTGCTGCCGCTTGCGGTCATGCTCGCCGGCTGCTCGGGTTCTGAGGATTATCGCAATTATCCGCCCAAGGTTACGGGAGGATGGATCGCTTTTGGGGACAGCCTGACTTCTGGGTATGGTGGTTCGAAGGGGAAAGATTATCCCACCTTGCTGGGGCAGAAGCTGGGGGTGAGCATTGAGAATCAAGGCATACCGGGCCAGACGACTGCTCAGGCGATGGGCCGCGTAGATTCGGCGGCGCGTAAGGCACCCCGCGTGGTGCTCTTGTGTCTGGGGGGCAACGATGGGCTCCAGCAAGTGCCGCGCGAGACGATGTTCAAGAACCTCTCGGATATCATCAGCGGGTTTCAAGCGGAGGGTGCGTTTGTGGTGCTCATCGGGGTTCGCAGCGCCACCTTGCGTGATAAAAATGAGGATGGCTTCGAGGAGCTCGCCGAGCGTAAACGCGTGTTTTACATCTCCGATATCTTGGACGGAGTCTTCACCGATCCGCGGTTCATGTCCGACCAGATACATCCCAATGATGCGGGGTACGAAAAGATCGCGGAACGTCTCGCCAAAGAACTGCGTCCCTTGATGGACAAGTTGAAATAGCCTACGCCGCTCCTAAAAAATCCGTGCGCGTCTGGCCCTTTTGATTGGCCTGCCAGTAAGTTCCTTTTTGAAGGTCCAGGCAGGTGAGCCAACCGCTGCTGTTATAGACCCACGTGTCCAGGCAGACGGCGTGACCGATGTTCAAGGGTTCGCCATTTTTCTGCGGAGTGTGTCCGCAGATCATGCGCTTGCCGGAGAGGTGTCGCGGCTGATGGTCAAACTTGTCCCAATACAGCCGGTAGTCAGGCTGATCCTCGAGCGGGACGTCGTGATAGGCGTTGGCGTGGACGAAGAAATCGCGTTCGGTCTCGTGGTAAGGTTTCGTGGCCGAAATAAAATTCCAATGGTCTTCGCTTATCCCGCCAAGTCCATCGGCCAGATAGGATTCCAACGTCTCGGCCCCGCCGCAGGCCAGCCAGTCTTTGTAGTTCGATAGGCTGCTCCGGGATTGCATCATCATCACCTCATGATTGCCGCGCAAGGTGATGAGGGTGGCGTGCTTTTTTAGATCGATAAGAAAATCGACAACCTTCTTGGAATCCGGTCCGCGATCCACGTAATCGCCCAAGGTGATGATGGTATCGGCGCTAGTGAACGCCACTTGCCCGGCCAGCGCTTCCAATGCGCGATAACAACCGTGGATGTCACCGATGGCGAGTTGGCGCATGAGCCAGTATAACCTTCAGAAAGGCTCGAAGCAATGCACGGAAATTGTCCGGTTTGTCACAGCGCATCCGGCACTGTCATCAGCATCGCCACGCGGCCGAGCAATCGTCCCGCAGCACCGCCATCCATCACGCGATGATCGAAGCTCAGGGTGAGATTCGCCTCCATCACCGGGATGAATTGCTTTTTCTCTTCATCCCAGAAAGGAACTTTGCTGCCTGCGCCAAGGCCCAGTACCAGCGTTTGTTCGGGCAGAGGAATCGGTGTGGCCCAAGTGAGGCCGAAGGTGCCGAAGTTTGTGATTGTGGCGATGGAGCCGCCCGTGGCATCGGCAGGCAGACGGCGTTCGCGGGCTAGGCTGACCAGTTCGTTATAACGACCAGTCAATTCGCATAGGGATTTTTTATCGGCCTCGCGGATGACGGGCACCAGCACACCATCTTCCGCTTCCACGGCAAACCCGATATCGATGGAGCTGGGATGCACGATGCGGCTGCCGACCAAACGGCCAGCCGGTTTGCTGTTTTCGCTCAAGGCGAGAGACAGTGCGCGCAAAGCATAGAGTGCTGGCCCCGGTTTAGGATTCTGCGAGGCACGATGCGCGAGCAGGGCATCCAACCGGACAGGCATGCCGACCGTGGCGATAGGCCGTGTCCAACTGCGGCGCATGGCATCCGCCACGGCGATGCGCATGGAGGAAGCGGGCGTCAGGCGGTTCTGTTCGAGCCGTGCGACGAACGCTTCAAAATCTTCCACTGTCACGCGACCATTCGCACCACTGCCAGCCACTCCGGCGAGATCGGCGGCATGCAGACCGAGTTCCGCCATGCGTGCCTTCAAGCGCGGAGAAAGGTAGCTGGCACCCGCGGCACCCACGGGCACGGGCAAGCCGGTGAGCACCGGTTCAACCGTGTTTGAAGACGTAGTGGTGATGGTTGCGCCGCCACCGCCGAAATGAGGTTTGTCTGCTGCGGGCTTGGCCGGAGCGATGTCCGTGGTGAGTTCACCCAAGACGTTGCCTACGGCATACGTCGCGCCTTCTTCCGCCGTGAGCGTCTTGATCTTGCCGCCTACGGGTGTAGTGACGGTGAGCGTGGCTTTGCTCGTCTCCACTTCCATGACTTCCTGACCGGTGGTGACGATGTCGCCGGGTTTCACAAGCCAGCGGACGACGGTGGCCTCGGCGATGGATTCGCCGAGTTGCGGCATGACGATGGGAACGGTGTGCGTCATCAGTAGTCCAATACGTTACGGGCAGCAGCCACGATGCTTTGAGCCGTGGGCCGATGCGCGGCCCAGAGGCGGGGATGAAAAGGAATGGGCGTATCCTTCGCGTTCAAGCGTTGCGGAGGCGCGTCCAACAGATCGAAGCCTTCGCTCACCACGCGTGAAATGACTTCCGCGGTGACGCCACCCCAAGGCGCTCATCCGCGGCGGAGAGGGATTCGTGCAACATCGCGCTGTAAGTCACCAGCGTCAGATCACGGCCAGCGCGAGCGATGCGAGCTTTGCCAACGGGCAAGGCTTCGGTTGGCAGCTTCTCAGCCTTGAGATGGTAATAGAGAAATTTATGCTCGCAGAAGATGACCGGGTCATCGATCGCCACGGCATCCAGCAACAAGCTGTAAGCATCTTCCACCGTGGCGGGCGTCAGCACGATCAGTCCAGGGAAATGGGCATAAATCGCTTCGAGGCTCTGGCTGTGGAACGGACCGCTGCCACTGGTGCCACCACAGGGCAGGCGAATGGTGATGGGGCAGGGGACATTCGTGCGCCAGTAATAGGTGGCGGCGTGATTGACGATCTGGTTGATGCCTACCGTCGAGAAATCAGCGAACTGCATCTCGATGATCGGACGCATGCCTTGCAACGCGGCACCGATAGCGGAGCCGACCATGGCATCTTCACTGATGGGTGAGTCAATCACGCGTCCGGGAAACTGCGCGGACAAACCTTTGGTGGCCTTGAACGCACCGCCGAACTCACCGACGTCCTGACCGTAGATATAGACGTTCGGAGTCTCGCCCAAGGCACGGGCTTGGGCTTCGCGAATGGCTTCGAGATAAGTGATGCTCACGACGGTTCAGGAAGCGTTTTCGCGCATGGCCACCGTAGCCAATGCATTCCAGTTTTCCATGGTCGGATCCGGGGCGGGGTCGCGTAAGATTTCGTCCACGGCCTTTTCCAATTCGGCGGAGACATCGACATTCCACTGAGCCAG
>JAJNBN010000549.1 GCA_021156225.1 Verrucomicrobiota bacterium
GCATCGTGGTGGGGAGTTATGCGTGGTGGCTGGGCTGGGTGCAGAAAAATGAACTGGCCCGCATCGCCCGTCTGCTGGAGAGCCGTGATCCTGCCCTTGGTTCGCGCCTGATCAACCTGCTGCAATTGCAGGACCAAACCAGCGACCCGAAAGTTCCCGCGTTGACCCAGCAACTGGCCGCCCAGGCGGTGGCCGGCTATGCGAAGGAATTGGGGCCGGTAGATTTTGACCGGCTGGCGCGGACAGGCCGCTGGAAAAAGAGTTTGCGCAAGGCGGCCTGGTTCGGCTGCGGTTTCGCGGTTTTGCTGGCGGCATTCTATCCGGTGACCATGGTGGAACTGGCCCGGTTTTTCGATCCGTATGGTGATCATCCGCCGTATTCCTTTACTCGTTTAGAGATCGTAGATCCGGGTGAGGACACGCCCAAGGTGATCTACAAAGGAAAATTCTTGGTGAAGGCCAAGCATGCGGGCCATCGCCCGGATGACCTCTATATCACCTATCATCCGCCGGGAAAACCCGAACAGGCGATCACGGTGCCGATGATCGATAAGGGCAGCCAGGGATTTCAGCAACAGATCGAGAACATCCAGACCGACTTGGAAGTTTTTGCGCATACGAAGAAACAAAGCAGCTACAGCCGCCGTCGTCAGATCGCCGTGTTGCTGACGCCGAAACTGGAGCAGGCGTTCTCCAAGGTAGCACCACCGGCGTACACGGGATTGAAGCCGGATGAGAAGACGTTTCAATTCAAGAATCTGCGTGCTTTGAAAGGCAGTGAGGTGAGTTTCCGTTTGCGCTCCAACCGGCCATTGCGCGATGGCATCGTGGAAGTAATCAAAGGAGAGAAAGATGTGCAACGAGTGACGATGACGCGCAACGCCGAGAATGAAGTGACGGGCACAATCCCGGCGGCTGACTCGTGCCGGTTGCGCTTTCATCTGGTGGATGTGGGCGGGATACCGTCGGAGGATATCTGGGAGGGTTCGCTGACCGTAACGCATGACCTGGCCCCACAAGTGCGCATCACGCAGCCCAGCAAGGATTCATTTGTAGCGATGGATTTCAAAGTCGATGCCGGGATCGAGGCGGATGACGATTATGGCATCAAACACATCCGGCTGCATCGGGCGTTGAACCAGGTCTATTCGCCGCCGAAGATCTACAGCTACGCCGAAGTGACCAAGAACGCGCGGGAAATGTTCCTGTTCAATTTCATGGAACTGGGAGTTAAGCCGGGTGACACGGTGTCCTTCTTTGCGGAAGCAGTGGACACGGCGCCTGAGCCCAATCTGGCACGCAGTGAGATCATCAATCTCTTCATCATCAGCGTGGAGGATTACAACCAGCATCTGCGGCAGCAACATGATCTGTCGGACATCGAGGCGAAATACACGGCCTTGCTCGCGCAATTGGAAGAGCAGATTCAGGATCAGAAAAAACTGAACGAAGAAGTGGCGGCCATTCAAAAGGAACTGGCCACTGCGCCCGCTGCGAAGCGAGATGAATTGCAATCCAAACTCGATTCAGCGCTGGCCCGCCAGAACGAGATTAACCAGAAGCTCGATAAGTTGGCTGGGCAGATGGAGAATTTTGTGCGCAAGGACCCTGTGTATGACGTTGAGGCCGAACTGCAAGAACGGCTGGCGGCGCGTGCGCGGCAGATCCGGGAATCCACGGCGGCAAACCAACAGGCGGCCCAGTCCGTGAGCAGCCAGAGCACCTCGCCGGACGGCAAGCGGCAGGTGTCAGAAGAGATGTTGGCGGAGTTGAAGAAGGCCGGAGAGGAGCAGGTGAAGCGACTGGAGAACATCGAACGTCGCGCCGAACAGGAAGTGTCGGAAGTCCTGCAGGACATGAGCAAGCTGCAAGAGATCATGAAGGATCTCAACCGCTTCGAGCAGTTGTTCCAGGCGCAGGAAGCCTTGGCGGAGCAAGCCCGGGCTTACAACCGTGAGGGGTCACTGGGCCGGGAAGACCAGCTCGCCTTGAAACAGATGGCGGCGACCGAGCGTGATGTGGCAGAGGCGCTGAAGAGACTCGAAGAAAAATTGCGGGAAGATAGCAAGGCGGCTGAAGAACTTTTCCCCAAAGCGGCCAAGAGCGCCAAGGACCTGGCTGACAAGATGGAATCGGCGCGGTTGAACTCGCTGGGCCGACAGGCGACGGACCGCATGCTGGCCGGTGCCGGTGATCAATCGTTCCAACTGGCCGACCGGTTGCGCGAGGAGATGGGCAAGATGTTCGGTGAATGCAAAGGCGGCGAAGGCGAAATGTCCAATGAACTGGATCAATACATGAAGCTGACCCGGAGCATGAATCCGGGCCGCAATTTCAAGCAGATGATGATGAGCCAGAAGTTTGGTAAAGGGAAAGGGAAGGATGGACAGGGATTCGGCATGGGCATGACGGGTATGAGCGGGGAATCCGGCTATGCGGTCACAACTGCTCCGACCATGAATGTGATGGGCAGCGAAGCCTCACTGACGCAGGGCAGCAAAGCCGAAGCACAACCGGGTGCCCCAGGTGTGGGGCCAGGGGGCGGTGCGCCGGACGGGAACGGATTGAAATTCGACAAGCCGGATGTGGTGAAAGGACTCAATGCGATCAACCGCGAATCGGGGGCGGTTTCGGGCGAACCCATCATCGAAGAATATAACGACATCGTGGAGAAATATTTCAAAGCGATCACCAAGTAAGGAGGCGATATGAGGAAAAATCAATCATGGGGGCTAAAGCTGCTGCTGGGGTTTCTGTGTCTCGTCATCGTGAAGGCGCAGGCGGCGGAAAGCAAAGGAGTGCAGCTCGAATGCGGCAACCTGATCTACGCCGGAACCAAGAGTTCCGTCTGCTTTGCAGACAAGTTCCTAATCGACGTGGCCAAGGAGACAAATCTCAATGTGGCGAAGAACTTTAAGCCGGTGAAACTGGAGGCGGACACGCTTTACGATCATCCATTCTGCGTCTTCTCGGGTGAGGACAGTTTCACACTGACGGACAAGGAACGGCAGAACCTGAGGAAGTACATCATGGGCGGCGGCTTCATTCTGGCGAGTCCGGGATGTTCCGATGAGAAGTGGGACAAGGCTTTTCGCAAAGAGATCCAGCTCTGTTTCCCTGAATACCAATTGAACAAAATCCCGATGAATCATGCCATTTTCTCGATGGTGCATAACATCAGCGTGCTGACCTGCAAGAGCGGGAACACGGCGCTGCTGGAGGGACTGGAGATCAATGGGCGGCTGGTGATGGTGTATTCCAAGGAAGGATTGAACGATGTGAAGAATGCGAAGGGCTGCTGCTGCTGCGGCGGG
>JAJNBN010000550.1 GCA_021156225.1 Verrucomicrobiota bacterium
GTCATCCGGTGATGGGAAAATACAGATAAAGTGATGACAACCGTATGTCAGGAGAGAATCTGTCAAATAACTGTACCGATTTTGCCATCAACAGATGGTCACAATGACTAATATTATCCTATTTAACAGATGTTATGAAAGCGGGAACAACTCTGCCACTATTGTTCAATTTGCACGATTCACAGGTGTCACCAAAATGTAACGTCATCAAGATTGAAAGAACCCTCTCGATGTGAGAGCAAAGCAAGGCTGGATAGCACTGGTGGCATGATCCAAGTTTAATACCTATCGCTGTGGGAGTAGACACATTTTTAGAGGCGTGGAAGAAGGCACAGGGGACTGCGCCCAAGAATTTTGAAGAAGACGTCTTTTGGCAGGCACTCTATCCGCACGCGCGAACTTTTGCCAAAATCATGTGTCATATCGGACGGCCTTTTTTTCAGAAGGATTTGGACTTGATCAGGCGCATTGGTTCGGTGACCTCTACCCAAGAAGCTAATTTTGAGATCGATTACCAACGTTATCAGCGGCCTGATTATGGGTTATTTAGGGGCTACCTTCGGCTGCGTATTTCGGGTAAACGTCTGATACACATCGTCCGGAAGACTTTGAAGCCGCATCATGATACAGGATTACCGCTTGACGGAAACCGGTCAAATCCGGTCAATTCGCAGGAATGTTTTCCCAGTATTTCTTAAGAGCCGCTGTCGTTCTCACCGCCTTGGTGGGAAGCTTCACCTTGCACGCCGAAGATTGGCCGCAATGGCGCGGTCCATTGGCCACTGGTTATCTTCCGGCGAAGCATTGGGCACCCGCTACTTTACCCGCAACCCCCAAAACCCTGTGGAAAGCACCGTTGGGCGATGGTGTTGGTTCCCCGGTTGTGGCCGATGGACGGGTATTCATTTTGGAACAACCCGGTGAGTTCGAAGTGCTGCGCGCCTTCGATGCTGTGACTGGCAAGGATCTATGGAAGCACGACGTGGATAAAGCCTATGCCGATACTCAGGGCAAAGGCTCCCGCAGCACGCCTACGGTTTCAGGCGGTCGGGTTTACGTCACTTCATGCCGAGGCGAGTTTCAGTGCCTGAACGTCAAAGACGGCATGGTCTTGTGGAAAAAGAACTTCGTCACGGATTACGGCGCGCTCTTCTACGGTGAGACCAAGGATTTCCTGGCTAACGGGGCGAGCCGGCATGGTAATAACGGTTCACCGGTAATCTTCGGCAAGAACCTGCTGGTGCAGGCGGGTGGCACTAATGGCGCGAGCATCGTCTCGCTGAACCAGACTACGGGCAAGGAAAACTGGCGCTCACAGAACGATCAGGCGGGCTATGCTGGCGCTTATCTCGGAAAAGTGGCTGGCGCAGAGCAGGCTATCTTTTTCACGGCTCATGGCGTCATCGGCCTGAATCCTGATAACGGCAAATTGCTCTGGCGTTTCCCTATTGAGACCAAGTTTGCCCGGCATGTGACTACTCCGGTGGTGGTGGGTGACATCGTCATGGTTTCTTCCCACATGCATGGCGTGTTCGGCATCCGCGTCAGCAAAGAAGGCAAAGAATTCAAGGCTGAACAGGCTTGGCTCAATAAGAACGCCGCCATCAATTTCGCCTGTCCGGTGTCGGTCGGTGAACATCTCTATGGCGTCGGCCCGACGAAGAACATCATTTGCCTGAACACCAAGACCGGTGAGATCACATGGTCCAAGGATGGCCTGATAAACAGCGCGGCCGGCAAGGCTTACGCCGGTATGATCGTGGCGGGGAAAAACATCATCATGCTCACGGATACGGGCGCCTTGATCCAGTTCACGGCTGATCCCAAGGAATACAAAGAAGTGTCCCGCACTCAGGTCTGCGGGGTGAACTGGACGAATCCCGCCTTGGCCGATGGCGTGATCTACGTGCGCGATAACAAGTTCATCACGGCGGTTTCATTGAAGTAAGCTGCTTGTGATGCTGCCCACCATGGCGGATGTGCAGGCGGCTGCGGTGCGTATTCAGCCGTGGATCCATCGCACGCCCGTAATGACCAGCATTTCGCTGGACGCCTTGAGCGGAGCGCAATTGTGGTTCAAATGCGAGAACCTGCAAAAGGCTGGAGCTTTCAAAGCACGGGGCGCGACCAACGCCGTGTTGCAACTTTCACCCGAAGCAGCCGCTCGCGGTGTCGCCACCCATTCGTCAGGCAATCATGGTGCGGCCTTGGCCCTCGCCGCCAGCAGGCGAGGCATTCCGTCCTATGTGGTGATGCCAGAGAATGCCTCAGAAGTGAAACGCCGTGCGGTCCTGAACTATGGCGGCAAGGTCATCACCTGCGCTCCGAATCTGGCCAGCCGTGAGGAAACGCTCGCACAGGTGCTGCAAGAAACCGGAGCGGTCTTCATTCCCCCTTACAACCATCCGCATGTCATCGCGGGGCAGGGAACGGCAGCGTTGGAATTGCTGGAAGAAGTGCCTGAACTCGATGTGGTCATAGCACCAGTCGGTGGTGGCGGTTTGCTGAGTGGCACGGCACTCGTTGTTCATTCGCTGCGGCCAGCGGCACAAACTTGGGGAGCAGAACCTGCCTTGGCCAACGATGCATTCCTGTCGCTACAAAACGGACGCATCATGCCGGTGCAGAGCACTCAGACCATCGCTGATGGCTTGCGCTCGTCACTCGGCGAAATGACGTTTGCCATGATTCAGCAGTATGTGCCGAAGGTTCTCACGGTCAGCGAAGAAGACATCATTCGTGCGATGCGGTTGCTTTGGGAACGGATGAAGATTGTCGTCGAACCTTCCGGAGCGTTGCCACTGGCTGCGGTGCTGACTCATCCAGAAGAGGTCAAAGGCCGGAGGCTGGGATTGATCCTGTCGGGTGGGAATGTGGACTTGGACCACTTGCCTTGGGTCACGAAGTAAACAGCCTACTTCCAGTGCATATCTCGCAGCGGTGGAAAGTCCCGTCGCCAGTTCTGCACCAGTTCCAGATCGATCTCCGTAGTCACCACACGCTCTTCGCCACCAGCATCGGAGGTGATGATGCCGTGGGGATTCACGACGATGCTGCGGCCAGAGTAAAAGAAATCGGGATCACTGCCACAACGGTTTACGCCCACGACATACGCCAGATTTTCGATCGCCCGGGCCTGGAGCAGCGTGATCCAATGCTGGTCACGCTTCACCGGCCAGTTCGCGATGACGACAAAAAGATTTACTCCGCGCGCTACCGCGCTGCGGAAAATCTCGGGGAAGCGCAGATCATAGCAGACAAAGGGCGCGACAGTGAAGCCGTTCAATTCAAAGGTGACGATCT
>JAJNBN010000551.1 GCA_021156225.1 Verrucomicrobiota bacterium
CTCGATCTCGATGCCTGGGGAACACAATGGTTCCAAGTCCGTTAAAATGGTTAAATCGTGAAAATGTTAAATCGGTTCACGATATAACGCTTTTAACCTTTTAACGAATCAGCCCTTGTTAAACACCCGATGCTGCACCCGGCTGGCCTTCTCGCGCGTCTTCCACCCCTTCTGCCGTTTCACCTCTTTGAGGAACTTCTGCTCTTTGCTCAACTTGATATAGCTCTGATACCGCTCCTCATTGATCGTCCCCGCCGTTCGCGCATCCAGTACCGCACACTTCTTTTCCTTCGTGTGCGTGCAATCGCGGAAATGACAGCCCACCGCCAGTGAATCGATGTCCTCAAAGGCGCGGTTCAATCCATCCTCCGCCAGCCAGATGTAGAACTCCCGCATGCCCGGCGTATCGATGACTATCCCGCCCTGTGGCAGCGCGATGAGTTCTCGCCAGGTCGTCGTATGCCGCCCCTTGGAATCCTCATCTCGCACCTCGCCCACCGGCAACACATCTTCCCCGTAAATGTCATTGATCAAGGTGGACTTGCCCACGCCAGATGTGCCAAAGAAAACCACAGTGTCCTTCTTGCCGATCAGCTTCTGGATGGCCTTGATGCCCTTGCCCGTTATGGCGCACGTCGTCAGCACCGGCGCATCACCCGCCGTCTTCTTCGCTTCCGCCACGCACGCCTTCACATCTTCGCACAGGTCCAGCTTGTTCAGGATGATCACCGGCTCCGCCCCGCCCTCGCGCACCATCACCAGCATGCGTTCCAGCCGGGGAATGTTGAACGTCTCATCCAGCGCCTGCACCACGAACGCTCGGTCGATGTTCGTCACCAGAATCTGCTCCTGCACATCCCGTCCCGTCAGCTTGCGCGAGAGGGACGATTTGCGCGGCATCACCTCGTGAATCGTCGCCTTGCCCTCCGCCAGCAATTCTTTGACGACCACCCAATCCCCCACCTTCGGCAGATTCGACGGGTTCTTGGACTCATGCAGGATTTTGCCCGAGCATTGCCCCGTCAGCGGCCCGCTCTCGGCATAAAGGCGGAAGTAATGCTTATCCTCGATGGCCACTCGCGCCGGGAAGAAGCCCTGCGCACGATGCGGTGCGAACTGTTTTTCCAGTTCCTCAGTCCAGCCCAATTGTTCCAAACTTAACTTCATTCAGCAGCCATAACGGCAATAGTCCAACCACTATAACCAAGTTCTTCTCTAAAACGCAAACTACTCCGCAGCCACCAAACCAGTCACCCATTCGTCACGAATCAAGAGTTGCGCTATCTTCCGCCAGCCGGGAACATGACGCCGTAGTCAGCATGAGCAGCAATACCTTAAACGAACCGCCGAAAGCCTCCGCCAGCGCCGCGCCCTTGCCCCCCGTGGTCAAGCCGCGCAAGAGCGCCTTCAAGCTGCTCGGCGAGGTGCTGGACAACGGTGGCCCCGGCTACCTGCAATTCGCCATCACGAACATCTGCAATGCTGACTGCGGCTTCTGCGGCTTCGCCCGCTCCAAGTTCGACCCCAAGGCCCGCCGCAGCGTCACTCTTCAAGAGGCCAAAGACGTCATCGATCTCTCGGTAAAGAACCACATCGGTTACCTCCTCTTCGTCGGTGGCGAGCCCATGGTCCATCGCGACCTCCGCGCCATGGTCCGCTATGCCGCCGAACGTGGCATCCACCCGATGATCTGCACCAACGGCGGCCTGTGGAACGAGGACAACATGAAGGCACTGGCCAGCGACGGCCTCAGCAGCGTCATCATGTCCATCGACGCTCACGACATCCAGAAGCACGAGAAGAATCGCGGCCTGCCCGATGTCTGCCGCAAGATCAAACGGGCGAACGAGTATTTCCAAAGCGTCGGCATCCAGACCACCGCCAGCATCACCGCCAGCCGCCTGATCGAAGATTACGAAAAGCTCCCCGCCTTCCTAGAATCCGTTGGCTTCCAGAGCTGCACATTCAGTTATCCGCTCACCAATCTGCAATCCAGCTACCTCAGCTTCAGCGATGGCGGTCTGGTGAACTTCAACAACACAGAACTCCTTGAAGTCTTCCAAAGGATCAAGGACATGAAGCACAACAGCGGTTACCCCGTGGTGAACCCCACGGAATCACTGGATGAGATGCAACGCCATCTGCGCGGGGAAAAAGAAAAGTTCGGCTGCCTCGGCGGGCACAAATATTTCTACCTCGACTGGCACCTGAACCTCTACCGCTGCCATTTCTGGGAAACGCCCATGTGCAACGTGTATGACTGGGACGACTCCAAGCTCATCCGCGACGGCTGCACCCGCTGCATGATCGATTGCTACCGCGATCCGAGCATCCTCCAATTCGTCGCCATCAGCGCCAGCGATGCGTGGCAGAGCCTGAAAAAAGGCAACGTAGTCAAGGCCGCCAAACACATCTTCGACTCCCGTAACGTGACCTCCATCAAAGCCGTCTGGGAAGACCGCCAGTGGATCGGGAAGGTGTAACGCTCGTTACTTTCCTAACCTCTGCAACAGCTTGTCGTGTATCCCGCCGAATCCGCCGTTGCTGAACACGCACACCACATCGCCTGATTTCGCCTGCTGCCCCACGTGTTCCACGATCGCCTCCACCGTAGGCAAATAGGCCGCCGGCTTACCTGTCGATTGCAAATCCGCCATCAGTTTCACCGGATCCATGCGCTCATGCACCGCGAGTAACTCCAGTCGCGCCACCTCAGATACCACGACGGCATCCGCCAAGGCCAACGCCTCAAACATCTCCGTCTGGAACACATTGCGTCGCGTGGTATTGGAACGCGGCTCAAAGATCGCCCACAACCGCCGATTCGGATACTTCACACGCAAGGCGCGCACCGTCTCCTTGATCGCCGTCGGATGATGCCCGAAGTCATCGATCACCGTCACCCCACCGGAATCGCCCTTCACTTCCATCCGTCGCTTTATGCCCTTGAACGTGCTGAACCCCGCCTGGATCTGCTCATTCGTCAGCCCGCAATGCTTCGCCGCCGCCGCTACCGCCAGCGCGTTCCGCACATTCAATTCACCCACCAGCGCAATCTCAAACGTGAAACCGTCCAACGTAAAAAGTGAGCTGTTATCGCGCAGGTCGAGCGCCTCTGCCCGCACGTCATTGCCAGCGCTCAGGCCAAATCGTTTCACCGGCGCGAACTTGATGTCTAAAAGCGGTTGCAGATTCGCCTCATCCCCATTCGCCACGATCAAGCCATTACGCGGCACCAGTCGCAAGAAGTGTTGGAATGATTTCTGCACCGCCGCCAAATCTGCAAAGATGTCC
>JAJNBN010000552.1 GCA_021156225.1 Verrucomicrobiota bacterium
TTCCGCGAGTTCCGTCGATCGCCGCCACCTCAAACATTGGGAGGCAATGCAGGTGGCAGGTCTTTCGGTTGCGATGTCCGCCATCGTAGAAAAGCAAACCGGAGTCCGACTGCCCAGAACACCACCGTGATACAGGCGAACCAGAGCGTAGGTTTCATCGAGGGATGATAGAGTTCCTTTCCATTCGTTAGCTCATTAATCAGAGTGAGCAAACCGTAGCCAAGCAATGTAAAAAATAGCGGGAAACACGCGGCAAAGAATCCATCGGCCACAAGCGGGGCAAGTCCCAGAAAAATTAAAACAAATCCAAAGGGTTTTAGAATGGGAACTGAAGTGATGAACAAGGCAACGCCAAACGTGAACCAAGTAATATTGGTGGCAAAGGATATGGCCGATACAGGCGACAATGGCAGCAGACGCTTTTCAAAGCGTTGAACAATGAAAAACAAGGCCAGCACCAGACCTGCTGCGACATAGACTGGCGCAATTTCCACTATCTCAGGTGAGACAATTTTATCCATGCTGCACTCCACTTATGCGAACGCCCTGCGTTCAGACCTCTCTTCGCTGCCGATTGCAATTTAGAAATCGACGCTATCCATTGAGCGAACACCGCCATTCTGACTTGATTTAGAATATTTGCAACACGGTGAGAAAACCTCTCATTTCCCTGTTTCCCCCACCCCACTCCTTCGTCTATGTTACGCGGCTCTGGTATGGTTGATGCCCGGATAGATGAACTGAAAGTGCTGCTGCCGCAATGCCTGCTGCCCGACTGGGTGAAGCTGGGTTCGCGGCTGTTACGCCTTTTGCGGGATCAGCATCACGCGGAGCGGCACGGTGCCTTGCTCGCACGCTTGAAGGAAGAGGCGTTGAAGTCCATCGCGCTCCGGGAAGCGCGAAGGATCAATGTACCGCGGGTGACGTATCCGCCAGAGTTGCCGGTGACGATGCGGAAGGATGAGATTGTGAAGGCCATTCGCGAAAACCAAGTCGTCGTCATCGCAGGCGAGACGGGCTCGGGCAAAACGACGCAGATTCCGAAGATGTGCCTGGAAGCGGGACTGGGCATCGAGGCAAAGATCGGTTGTACGCAGCCTCGACGTGTCGCCGCCCTTTCCATCTCGAAACGTATCGCGGAGGAATTGAACGTCGGCTGGGGCAAGGACGTGGGGTGCAAGATCCGGTTTGATGATAACTCCAGCCCGCACACGTACATCAAGCTGATGACGGACGGCATCCTGCTGGCCGAGGCGCAGGGCGATCCGAATCTTTCCGAATACAACGCCATCATCCTGGATGAGGCGCATGAGCGCTCGCTGAACATCGATTTCTTGCTGGGCCATCTAAAGGGTTTGCTGGCACGGCGCAAGGACCTGAAGCTCATCGTCACCTCGGCTACGATCGATACGCAGGCATTCTCGAAGCATTTCAACGACGCACCGATCATCGAAGTCTCCGGCCGCATGTATCCGGTAGAGGTGATCTATCGCCCACTGGACGCAGAGTCCGAGGAGAGCGGCGACGTCAACTACGTGGACGCAGCGGTGAACGCGTGCGAACGCATCCTGTATGAGACGAACACCGGCGATGTGCTCATCTTCATGCCGGGCGAACGGGATATCCGCGAGACGGGTGACCAGCTCGAGGGACGTTTCTCCGGTGAGGCCGAGGTGATCCCGCTCTACGGACGATTGAGTTCCGGCGATCAACAACGTGTCTTCGCCCCCTCTTCACGTCGCAAGATCGTCATCGCGACGAATATCGCAGAGACGTCGCTGACCATTCCCGGCATCCGCTACGTGATCGATGCGGGGCTGGCGCGGATCAGCCGCTACAATCCGCGCACGCGCACACGGCGCTTGCCGGTGGAGGCGATCTCGCAGAGTAGTGCGAATCAACGCAAGGGCCGCGCGGGTCGTGTGCAGGATGGAATCTGCTTCCGCCTCTATTCGGAAGAAGATTTCAACGAACGGCCCGCGTTCACACAGCCGGAGATCCAACGCTCGAATCTTGCGGAAGTCATTCTGCGGATGAAGGCGTATTACTTCGGAGACATCGAGACGTTCCCCTTCGTGCAACCGCCCACGCCAGCGGCCATCTCCAGCGGTTATGCGCTCTTGCAGGAGCTAGGCGCGCTGGACGAGCACCGTATGCTCACGGCATTGGGTCGCGATCTGGCGCGCTTGCCGATTGATCCGACGATTGGCCGGATGCTATTGCAGTCGCAGCAAGAGCACGCCACGCAAGAGTTGCTCATCATCGCGGCGGGGTTGAGCATCCAGGACCCACGCGAACGGCCGACGGATCAGAAGGAAGCGGCAGCGACGGCGCATCGGAAGTTTACTAATCCAAAGTCGGACTTCCTCGCGCTGCTGAACATCTGGAATGCGGTGCATGACCAGTGGGAGCAGCTCCGCACGCAGAATGCGCGGCGTAAATTCTGCAAGCAGCACTTCCTCTCCTACCTGCGCATGCGCGAGTGGCAGGATCTCTACACGCAACTGCACAACGCGCTGGAAGACCTCGGTACGCTGAAGCTGAATGAGAGCAACGCGCAGTATGACGCCATCCACCGCTCCATCCTCGCGGGTTTGATCGGGCATGTGGCGCATCGCGAAGAGCGGAATAATTACAAGGCTACCGGCAACCGGATGACGACGGTCTTCCCCGGCTCCGCCCTTTACGAACGCGGTGAGTTACAGAAAAAAGGCCCGAAGTCAGACAATCGAGCGCCGAAGCCCAAATCGAACCAGCCCGAGTGGATCGTGGCAGGTGAGATCGTGGAGACGTCGCAATTGTTTGCGCGAACCATCGCAGGCATTGATCCACAATGGGTTTTCCAGCTCGCACCACATTGCTGCAAGGTGACGCATCACAACCCGCACTGGGTGGTAGGTTCAGGGCGGGTGATGGTGGAAGAAATCGTGACGCTGCACGGCTTGGAGGTGCAGCGCCGCAAGGTGGTTTACGGAACGATCAACCCGAAGGAAGCCACGAAGATTTTTATCCGCTCCGCGTTGGTGGAAGAGAACCTATTGCCACAGCGTGGTCGTAATGAAGATGACTCCGATGACGTGCGCGTGCTAGCGACGACCAAGCCCCAAGACGCTCTGCCGCCGATCTACGCCTTCATGGTGAAGAATCGCGCGACGCGCCAGAAGATCGAGAACTGGCAGACCCGTGTCCGCCGGTATGGCTTCGCCGACCTTGATCAGGTGATGTGCGATTTCTATGCGAAGCACATCCAGAATGTTGCGAGTGTTCATGAGTTGAATCGCTTCCTTCGCGACA
>JAJNBN010000553.1 GCA_021156225.1 Verrucomicrobiota bacterium
TGCACTGGTGGAGCGGGCTTGCGTTATTGCCACACAAGTTGCGTGGATTTGGTGACGTGCAGCAGTTGGTGCCCGCCTTTTTCAACCTGCTGCTCGCCGGCATCATGCTGGCGCTGGCTTACCAGCGGACGGGGACGCTGTGGTTTTCATTTGGGCTGCATGCGGGGTGGATTTTCTGGCTGAAGACATATGGTTTCACCACCGATAACGTTGCCGGAGCCCAGACTTGGATCTGGGGGAGTGCGAAGCTGATCGATGGCTGGGTGGCGGGCGTGGTGCTGGCTTTATTGCTGGCCTTGCTGCTGAAGATTTTGCCACCATCGGCCACCAAGAATGAGGACTCCGCAACTCATTGAGCAAGTATCCCGGTGGTTGAACCCGCTGGCGGGGTTGTTTTATCCCAATGTTTGTCAGCTTTGCGAAAAGGAACCCGCCACCAAGGCGATGGGGTATGTCGGGAAGAATTGCCGGCAGGATGTGAAGCTTATCCAAGCCCCGATGTGTGACCGGTGCGGACTGCCATTTTCAGGAGATATCACCCAGCGTTTTGAGTGCACGAACTGCAAGGAGCTAGACCTCGCCTTCAAATGGTCACGGGCCTCGGTTGCGGCTGAGGGCAAAGGGACGGTCTTGGAGGTGATTCATCGGTATAAATACCATCGCGAGCTATGGTTTGAACCATTCTTGGTGGAGCTGTGGTTGGAAGGGGCGAGGGAGGTGTTAAAAACCGAGAAATTTGAGGCGTTGGTGCCGGTGCCTTTGCATCCCTACAAGCAGCGGGAAAGGGAGTTCAACCAGGCGGACAGGCTCGCCCGGGCTATCGGGAAGGAGGTCGGGTTGCCGGTCAGACGAAATCTCATCGAGCGGGTGGTCGCCACGCGAACCCAGACCAAGCTCGACCGCCAGTCCCGGGCGGAGAATGTGCGGAAAGCTTTTGAGATGCGTAAAGGCTTGCGCCTCAACAGGGAGCGTTTACTGGTGATCGATGATGTGCTAACGACGGGAGCGACGACCAGTGCCTGTGCCAAGACACTTTTGGACGGCGGAGCGGGGGAGGTTTGTGTCTGGACAGTGGCGCGCGGTTTGTAGATGATGTAGCCTCTATTTGATGCGCTAACGGTAAAGCAATGCGCATCGGTAGATATGTCGTGATGGCCCGCCTAGAGGCGGCCAGAGCAGACCTATGGCAACCACTTCAATCACAAAAAAGTCTTTGGGTGTGGAGACCGTGGTAGAACCCGCGGTAACCCCTCCCGCCAACACCGGCGAAACCTCGTTCATCAAGAAGGCCAAGATCGGCTCTTCCTCCAGCAAGAAGCGGGATATTCCCGAAGGCATCTGGACGAAGTGCCCGAAATGCTCCTCGATGATCTATGACAAGGAGCTGGATGATAACCTGAAGGTGTGCCCGAAATGCCGCCATCATTTTCCCATCGGCGCCCGGGAACGCATCCACTCGCTCGTCGAGGTCTGCACCTTTGAAGAGATGGATGCCGAGATGACGGCGGTGGATATCCTGAAGTTCACAGGGGTGGCTTCCTATGCGTCCAAGCTGGAGGCGTATAAAAAATCCACCGGAGCCAAAGATGCGGTCATCACCGGGGTGGGCAAGATGGGGAACCAGAAGGTGGCCTTGGGCGTGATGGATTTCACTTTCCTCGGCGGCTCCATGGGCTCCGTGGTGGGTGAGAAGCTGACGCGGCTCATCGAGATGGGCACGGATCGCAGCCTGCCGGTCATCATCATTTCTCAAAGCGGCGGCGCGCGCATGTATGAGGGCATGTTCAGCCTGATGCAGATGGCGAAGACGTGCGGCGCGCTGGCGCTGCATGCGAAAGCCAGATTGCCGTATATCAGTGTGCTGACGCATCCGACGACGGCGGGTGTGATGGCGAGTTACGCGAGCGTGGGAGATCTCATCATCGCGGAACCCGGCGCGATGATCGGTTTTGCCGGACCGCGCGTGATCAAAGACACGACACAGGCGGAATTGCCTCCAGGCTTCCAGACGGCGGAGTTCCTGTTGGATCACGGTCTGATCGATGCGATCGTCTCGCGGCTCCAGATGAAGCAGCAGCTCAGTGCCTATCTGGATTTCATGATGGAAGGAAATCGCAAGGCCGCATCGCTGGGCTAAGCGATCAAAATATTTTCAGGCAACGAGGCGCGGAACTATTCCGCGCCTTTTGCCTTTATAGGCAGGGAGACTTTGCGGATGGCGTCTTCGACGGCTTCGCGCACAACCAACTCGGGATGCTCGCGCAAGGCGTGTAATGGTTCGAGGGCCCCGTGGGCCGGGGGACCGATTTCCCCCAAGGTGATGGCGGCTTTGGCGATCAGGTGGGTTTCTTGGAACTGCAATCCTTCGATCAGTGTGGGAACTGCCGCGCCAGCCTTGGCTCCCAATTTTCCTAGGCGGTGGTACACCAGCCAGATCGAAGTATGTTTACCGGGGAAGGAGTTGAGGCAGGAGAGGAGTCCGATTACCTCCATCTGCCGATCTCTGGTGATATTACCCAGAGTGGACCATGCTTGCACACGCAAGATGGCTTCCGGGCTGTTGGTAAAGGAGCCAATCAAGGCCAGGTTGACTTCATTGGTCGTCGCCGTGGCGGCCAGCAGTTCCAAGATGTGAACCTGTTCCCGCAGGCTGGCCTCGGTGAGGACGGCTTGCAGATGGGAGGCCACCTCGGCGCGTTGATGGCGCGCAAATTCCTTCAGCGCGTAATAGGCGGGCGAGCGCCCGGTTTCGCTAAAGGGCAAGGGCCGGTTTCTGAAGGATACCAGACCTTGCACGGTCAAGGGGATGATGCGCCGCAACTCCTCGGTGGTGTTCGTCAAGGAGCCGACTGCGAGATCAAAGAGAACAAAGTTTTTGCTGTCCAACTGACGGATCATGACTTCGCGAGCGACGGCAGATTCGGGCAGGGTGAGGCGCAGCAAGGACAGTGCGGTCAATCTTCGTTGTTGATTGGAGGATTTCGCATGCCTCATCAGCAAGGGAATAGACTGGTTGGCGGCCCGCTTCAGGTTCGTTCCGAAAAGCGTGACGCCCACGTGGGGCGAGTTCTCCACCGGATTCAACAACACCTTGATGATGCGCGGGTCTTCGCTGCCGAGGTTGGTCAGGATCTGATATGCGGTTCGCGGAATGGAAGGGGAGGTGGAGTTCACCGTCACGATGACATTTGTGGTGACGAGGCCGGGAGCGCTGACCACAGACTGGGTCTGCATAGTGACGAGGCTTTTGGCAGGGACGATGAGAATGTTTAGCCCCGCCTGTATG
>JAJNBN010000037.1 GCA_021156225.1 Verrucomicrobiota bacterium
GTTCAAACAGCACCGGATTGCTTTTCTGATAACGATACTCAAACACCGAAATTCCCGCGCTCGCCGGACGCGCCGCCATGATAGAGAACGCCGTCGGCGGCTCCTGTGGCGGCGTCAACGTCACCTCCTCCTGCTCCATCAATTGCCCTCGCGAATCTTTCACCGTCGATGCCTTCGCTCCCGGCAACCGGTGCCCATACAAGGTGACCTTCTGCTCCTTCCCCGCCGTCAAAGTCGCCGGCACCGCGACCTCCACCTGCGGCACCGTCGTCACTTCCAGCCGGTAAAAATATTCCGGCCCACCGCGAAACAACGCATCACTCACCCGCACCAGATAAGCCCCATCAGCGGGCGCTTCGAAATTCAACTGCCCCTCAAACCGCTGCCGCAGCAATTCCTTCCCGTTCGCATCCAGCACCGCCACCGCCGGTTCCAATCGTGAATCCAGTTCTCGCGTCAAACACTCTACGCCCACCCGTTGTCCCGCCTTCAATTGCACCCGGTAATAATCCGCGAGATTGGCGTCCGCCCGTCCGTGTACCGCCAGGTTCAACGGCAGCTCAAACCCTTTCTCCACCGCATTATTCCCGCCCGGGTCCAACCGCTCATCGCGATCACTCACCAGAAAAGCCCGCGGATTCGACAGCCCAAACTTCCCCCCGATCCGCACCTCATAAAATCCCACCGGCACATTCGCCGCGATATTGATGATGAAACGATTCTCTGCCCCTTCCTTCGGCTTCGCCGTGATTCCCGGATGCGTCGCCGTCAAAACCTTGACCTCCTCCAGATCCAACCCCGCGACCTCCACCTCATTCGTAGAGCCCGCCTTGCCCCCCATCGGATAAACCGTACTCAACCGCGTCAGCGGCAAATACTGCGCCTGCACTGTCGAAATCGCTCCCAGCAGCAGCAGGACAACCGTCAACTTGCATTGCCCAAAACCACTTTGCGAAACCAAATGTTCTCCCTCTCCCCTCAATGGGGAGAGGGCCGGGGTGAAGGGTGAGCGCGCCAAGAACTGTGATAAGCCAACCAGCAACCACTTTTTACTTCGGCCAAAGCTGCTCAGTCTGTTTATCATGCCGCAGAAAATATCTATGCGTTACGTGATGACGGCTCAGTGATTGAACAAAAACTCCTTCGTGTTCACCAGCGCCCACAGGATGTCTTCCCACGCCTGCCGCGCCGGTATCGGCGTTTCCTTGCCATCCTTGTCCTTTACCGTCTTGCTCAGATGCTGTTTCGCCAAAGTCACTTCTTCTGCACTCGGCTCTCGCGAAAAATACCTTAGATACACCTCACGCAACTTCTGATCATCTGCCCGCTTATCCGCCGCCAATAACGCCGGACGTCCCGTGTCCGCACTCAACTTCTCCAGCAGGAACTTCGAGTTCAACAGATGCAGACTCTGCGCGAGGCTCGCGTCATTGGAACGCTCACACTCGCACGCACTCGAATTTTCCGGCCGTCCAAACACTGTGAGGAAATAGGAGCCTGCATTGAAACTGTTATCCGGGAACGCCACCGCCTTGGTGCCCGCTTCCAAACCATCAAACTTGTTCTCCGATTTCACCACCTCATTCACCGAATCCAACAGCACCTCTGCCCCCAGCCGCTTCGGGTAATAGCGTGAGTAATACTGTTTATCCACCGCGTTATACTGATTCGGCAACGCGCTCAACTGATACGTCTTCGACCGCGTGATGTTGCGGATGAGCTCTTTCAAGTCATACCCGCTCGAAATGAAATTCTCCGCCAGCGCCTTCAACAACTCAGGGTTCGTCGCCGGATTCGTCTCCCGCATGTCATCTTCCGGCTCCACCAACCCCTTGTTGAAGAAATGTTTCCAATACCGGTTCACCAATGACTGCGCAAAGAACGGATTGTCCGCTTGCGCCAACCAGTCCGCCAGCACCTGCCGCGGATCTTGATCCGCCGGGATATCAAACGGCTGCACGCCCAAGGCCGCCGGTTTCACGGGTTGCTTGGTCTTGATATTGGTCGCCTGCGCCACACCACGCCGGTGGAAAATGACTTCCTCGCCCGTCTGATCACCACCCTTGCGGCCCACCTGCGCGAAGAACGCCGAGAACCGGAAGTAATCCTGCTGGCTCCACTTCTCATACGGGTGATGATGACACTGCGCGCATTGCAGACGCATGCTTAGGAACATCTGCGCCGTATCCTCCATCTGCGCCGTCTGCGTGCGCACCTGCCGATACCAGCCCACCGCCGGATTCTGCGTGATCTCGCCCGAAGCCGCCACGATATCCCGCACGATGCGGTCATACGGCTTGTTCTCCTGCAAGCTGTCCCGCAACCAGCCATGGAACGCATACGTCGTGCGTTGCAACTGCGGTGTATCACGCCGGTTCCGCAACATTGCTGCCCATTTGTTTGCGAAATAATCCGCATACTCCGTGCTCGCCAGCAATTGATCCACCAGCTTGTCGCGCTTGTTAGCAGATGCGTCCGCCACAAACTTTTCCGCTTCTTCCAAGGTCGGCAAACGTCCCGCGATGTCCACGCTCACACGCCGGAGGAACGTCGCATCATCGCACTGCTCGGAAGGCGGCATACCCACCTGCTGCAGTTTATTGAAGACCAGTTCATCGATGAAATTGCGCGGCTGCGGCAGATTCGTCACCGGCGCGCCCAAGGGCAACGTCGCGCGGAACACCGCCACCTGAGATTGATACCGGATCATCACCGCCACATCGCCCGGCTGCTGCTGGAAAGTGACCAAGCCTGATTCGTCCGTCTTCGCCAGTTCCTTGTTGTTCGCCTCGAAGACCGCGCTACGCGTCACATCTTCGCGGGAACCATCCGTGTATTGCGCGATCACCCGCAACTGCTGCTCGCTGCCCGGCGGCAAAATGCGTTGCTTTGGCTGCACTTCCACGCTGGCTACCGAAGGCGCATTCGTCGCGCCAGCGGGCATGCCCTGCTTGATCCACCGCACCAGCAATTGATAATCCGCCGAACCCTTCTCCAATTTCTTGCCACCACCATGCGGCACCTCGCCGATGGCTTTCAGTAACAACAAGCTCTGCTCGGGCGCAGCGGGAAAAATACGCCGTGCCTTCGATTCCTTCACCAGATACTCATAATCTTCTGATGGTTCAAAGCCCAGCAACGACAACCGAAAACCATTCTGCCCGCCCGATTTCCCATGGCACCCGCCGCCATTGCACCCGGTCTTCGTGAAAATGGGCACGATCTGATTTCCAAAATGGATGGGCTTGTCTTCCTCGAAACGTTCCACCGTCACGTCGAGCTTCGCGATCACCCCGTTCTGCCCCTTCGCCGTGATCGTCGCCGCCCCATTCTTCAATGGCACCAGCAAACCCGTCGCATCCACCCGCACGACATTTGCCGGAGAAATCTTATACGTGACCTGCCGCGTAAAATCCGCCTCCGTCCCTTTCGCCAGTTTGCCCGTGACCAACAATTGCCTCCGATCTCCTGACCCTTGCAACACCATCGGCTTGCCCGCGAGAGAACCCTCATTTGCCGCCGTGAACGATATTTCTACGGCTTTCGCACCCGTTTTTTCCTTCTCCTTGTTCACAGCCGCACCCGCACTCAGCACCGCGGCGAGTGTCAATGAACAGGTTAGCAAAAGCAGTCGCATGATTGTCTATCAACTTACCAGCTCTTTGAGAGGTTGCCAGCCGTCCACGAGATATTGTGGCCGCCCGGAAAGGTCCGGCAACGTAACCTTGTTGGCATCAATACCTAGCCCATGATACAGCGTGGAAAAAACTTCTCCGAAATGCACTCCGCGATCTGCGATGGCCCCGCCTAAACGGTCCGTCGCACCGATCACCTGCCCCGTTTTCATCCCACCACCGGCGAGCAACGCGCAACCTACTTGCGGCCAGTGATCGCGCCCGCCATCCTTGTTGATCAAGGGTGTACGGCCAAACTCGCCCCACGCCACCACCGCCACATCCTTGTCCAACCCACGTTCGTGCAGATCTTCCACCAAGGCTGCAATGGCCTGGTCAAACCAAGGCAGATGCGTGAGCAATTCACTGTGGTTCGAGGAATGAAAATCCCAGCGCCCGAAATTTAACGTCACACACCGCGCACCCGCTTCCACCAAGCGTCGTGCTAACAGGAAGTGCTCAAGATTACGTGGTGCTCCATCACCGTAATTATTCTTATCACCCTTGCCGTAACGCTCGCGCACCTTCGCCGGTTCCTTGTCGAGATTCAGCGCATCCACCAATTTGCTGGAGGTCAGCACGCCGAACGCCTGTTGGTTGAAGGCATCCATGCCCTCCACCATCCCGCTGCTGTCCAGATCACGCCGGAATTTATCGAAGCCTGTGAGTAAGGTCTTCCGGTCATTCAACCGGTCTACCGTGATCTCGTTTAGTGTCAGGTCTTGCATGCCCGGACCATTCGGACGAAACGCCCCATGCGCCGGCCCGATGAAACCCGGATGCCCCGGTGAACCATACGGCGGGTGTCCCGCGCGCGGCGCCAATCCCACAAACGGTGCGATGGCCGGATTCACGGGCCCTTCGAGTTTGGAAAGCACCGCACCCATCGAGGGCCAACCACCGGGCGGCTGATTCGCCACCGTGCGTCCCGTATAGCAGATGAATGAATCGTGATCCCCGCTGGGTGAGCCATACATGCTGCGGATGGGCACCAGCTTGTCCATGATTTTGGCGCACTGCGGCATGTGCTCGGAGATCTGGATGCCCGGAACCTTCGTGGAGATCGGCTTGAACGGCCCGCGATATTCCAGCGGCGCATCCATCTTCAGGTCAAAGAGGTCCTGATGCGGCGGCGCGCCCGCCATGTAGATCATGATGACCGCCTTGTGCGACTTCTTGATGCCACTGAGAGCTTCCGCCTGCAGAAGTTGCGGCAACGCCAACCCGCCCATCCCCAACGCACCAATCCGCAAGAAATCCCGCCGGGATACACCGTCACAGAACCGGCCGCGTTGATTTCCCAGGATTTTCAGCATGCGTTTATGCGATGAGTTCCTTCATCGGCTGGCTGCCCGGTTCCACGATGTATTGTGGACGACCCGTCAGGTCGTTCACCGTGGCCGTGTTCACATCGATGCCGATATTGCTGTAAAGCGTCGAGAATACTTCGCTGTAGGTCACCGGCCGTTCTACTGCCTCGCCACCCAAACGATCCGTCGCGCCGATGACCTGCCCGTGCTTCATGCCGCCACCCGCGAGCAACGCGCACGAAACATTCGGCCAATGATCACGCCCGGCATCTTTATTGATCGTAGGAGTGCGACCAAACTCGCCCCAAACCACCACCGAGACATCATTGGCCAAACCGCGCTCGTGCAAATCTTGGATCAATGCCGTCACTCCGCGATCCAACAACGGCAAGTCATTCTTGCAGTTGGTAAAATTGTTCCCGTGATAATCCCAGAAGCCGAACGCCACCGTCACCACGCGCGCACCCGCTTCCACCAACCGCCGCGCGATGAGGAATTGTTCCGTCTGCATTGGCGCCGCATCACCGCGCACGCGCTTGTCGCCCACACCGTAACGCGCCACCAGCTTCGGGCCTTCCTTTTGATAATCCAACGCTTCGGAAAGCTTGCTGGATGTCAGCATGCCAAACGCCTGTTGCGTGAAAGCATCCACACCTTCCATCAAGCCACTCGAATCCACATCGCGACGGAATTTGTCGAAGCCCGTTAACAGAGCGCGGCGGTCCGAGAGGCGATCCGTCGTCACGCCGTTCAGCACCATGTCCGCCTTGCCATCCCCTTCCGGACGGAACGATTGATGCGGGACGCCCAAATAACCGGGCGTAGCCATGTTATACGGCCGATGCTGCATCCGGTTCTCCAAGCCCACAAACGGTGGCACCGCCGGATTCACCGGTCCTTGAAGCTTCGAGATGATCGAACCAAACGTCGGCCAGCCACCCGCTGGCTGATTGCGTTGGGACCGTCCCGTGAAGCATTGGAAATTATCATGACCACCCTCAGAACCCACCATGCTGCGGATGATCGACATCTTGTCCATCATGGCCGCCAACTTCGGCAGATGTTCGCAGATCTGGATGCCCGGCACCTTGGTGGAAATGGGTTTAAATTCCCCTCGGATTTCCTTGGGCGCTTCCATCTTCAGATCAAACATGTCCTGATGCGGCGGTCCGCCCGGCAGGTAAATCATGATGATGGATTTCTGCGTGGATTTCCGGCCCGATTGGGCCTCGGCTTGCAACAACTGCGGCAACGCCAGCCCGCCCAGCCCTAACGCGCCGATCCGCAAGAAGTTACGACGCGATACTCCGTCGCAGAACTGGCTTTTGTTTCCGTTGATCGTCAACATATCTGGCTGGTCAGGGTTAGACGCCAGATAGGAGGGGAAATTCGTACTATTTTCAAGGCCGTTTATACCAGCTCTTTAAGTGGCTGAACCCCTTGATCCACAAGATATTGCGGTCGGCCCGAAAGGTCGTTGACCGTGACCCGGTTCACATCGATCCCCAGATTGTTATAAAGGGTGGCAAAAACCTCCCCATAAGTTACCGGCCGTTCGATAGCTTCCCCGCCCAACCGGTCCGTTGCCCCGATGACTTGTCCCCCGTTCATACCGCCGCCCGAAAGCAACGCGCAGGAAACCCTCGGCCAATGATCCCGCCCACCATCCTTATTGATAGTTGGCGTGCGACCAAACTCACCCCAAACCACCACCGAGACATCCTTGTCCATCCCACGCTGATGCAAATCCTCGATCAAGGCACTTAGTCCCTGGTCCAAGAGCGGCAAGTCCTGCCGCAACGCGCCGAAATTGTCCGCATGATGATCCCACCGGCTGAACGCCAATGTCACACAACGCGCGCCAGCCTCCACCAACCGCCGCGCCATCAGGAACTGCTCCATCAGCTTCGGCCCGCCATCATCACGGTTGTTGGGGTCACCCTTGCCGTAACGCTCGCGAATCTTTGTGTTTTCTTTGTCGAGATTCAGCGCATCCACCAGCTTGCTGGAGGTCAGAATGCCAAATGCTTGCTGGGTATACGCATCCATCCCGTCCATCATGCCGCTGGCATCCACCTCACGTCGAAATTTATCGAAACTCGTCAGCAAAGCCCTTCTGTCTGCTAACCGTTCGGGTGAAACACCTTGCAACACCATGTCCGCTTTGCCCCCGCCCTTGTTCGGTTGAAACGGCGCATGCGCCACTCCGAGAAAACCAGGCTGCCCGTTATCACTCCATTCCGCATGTCCCATCTTCGGCGCCAATCCCACGAAGGGTGGCACCGATGGATTCGAGGCTCCTTCCAGTTTGGAAAGCACCGAACCCATGCTCGGCCAACCACCTTGCGGTTGCCCGCGCGTAAGCCTGCCGGTCAAACATTGAAAAGCATCATGCCGATCTTCCGCACCCACCATCGAGCGGATCAGCGCACATTTGTTCATCACCTTTGCCATCTTCGGCAAATGCTCACAGATCTGAACACCGGGCGCGGACGTGCTGATCGGCGTGAATTGTCCCCGCACTTCGCGCGGTGCATCCATCTTCAAGTCGAACATGTCCTGATGCGGCGGACCACCCGGCAAGAAGACCATGATGACTGCTTTTTGTGATTTACCGACGCCGCTTAGTGCTTCAGCCTGGAGCAACTGCGGCAAACTCAACGCACCAAAACCAAGCGCCCCGAGCCGCAGAAAATCACGGCGCGACACTCCGTCACAATGCGCAAACTTACGTCCTCGAATAGATAGCATAACGGCAATGCTTCCTTATGGAACCGGTCGGCTAAGACCAGTAGTGGGGTTATGCTATTCACCGTCCTCCTCCAGCCGTTGACTGTCAAGACAGGAGACCGTTTTTCAAAAACTTTTTCCCATGCCTGGTAAAGTTACCGCGGGCATTTTGCAAAAAAACCATCCTTTGAAACTATCGCGAACCTTCCGAGAGTATCTCCATAAGGCGTGGAATGATCTTCGCCGCGAACAACGCATGACCACGATCATTGGGATGAAGCCCGCCCATAACGCTGTTCTTCACCGCCAGCCCTCGCGCCGCTTCGGGACCGAGGTCGATGATATAGACCGACTTATCACTCGCGTGATTCTTACGATGGATCGTCACCGCATCCTTTAATTCGGCCGCGTAGTATTGGCCGAACGGAATGATCACCACGATCCTCGCCTTGGGCGCGCTCTTGCGCAGCACCGCCAGGCTCTGGACCATGCTGGCCTTGGTATCGCTCGGGTTTGATTTGTGGATGGCTTCATTCGTCCCGTAATTGATCGTGATCAGCGTCGGCTCTTCATCGGTCTGGCCGTAGCCGCTGATACGTCCTTTGGAGTCGAGCAGCGAATGATTATTACCATCGATCTTGTTCCAGCGGCTCCGCGCATCATCATGGACGCCACCGGTGCCGTTCACGGAATTCGTGATCGCATAAAATCCCGGGACATCGCCCGGCGGCGTATCACCGCGATGAATCCAACCACTCCATCCACACGCGCTGACGCAATACTCGAAGCCCTGTGTCTGCAACGCTTGGCCGACCAGATGGGAATATACGGCGAGCTCGGTGGTGCCGATCCCCTCCGTGATGCTGTCCCCGATGATCCACGCCCATTTCTTGGCGGGCGCAGAAGCAACTGGCTTGCTCTCGGCATCGACTTGAAGCCCCGTGACTCGCAGCACATTAAGCGGACTCTTCCCTTCACTACCCCAACGCTCCAATTGCTGTGATTGTTGTAGAAAAACCGTCAGTTCATGCCATCCAATCGCCGGGACATCCTCGATAACGATCTCGTTGGTGCAATTGACTTTCGTCTTCCAGATACCATCGATGCAGTAGGCAATCTGCGGGGCCTTGAAGCCTTGCGGATAGGTCGAGATATCGAGCAGAAGCTTGGCCGTGGGTTTGGCCGCGGATGTTTCCCAAGTCACGCGAAAGTAAGCGCCTGGGTTCCAAGTCTGCCGGAACACGTTTCCGCCGCGTCCCTCGTCACCGGTCCAGTTTCCCGGCGAAAAGACCATCGCCGGTGATTGCACCGGAATCGTGACGGTCTCAGCCGCTTGTAACGAGACCTGCACAGCCAGAGTGAGCAGTGTGATGATGGTGTGTGTGAATCTCATATCAATTCCTGAAAAGCGTTATGGCTGAAACTGAACCGGTGTGGTGACCATCGCACCCCGCTCATCCGTGAGGGAGAGATACCAAGTGTTACCTTCGGCTGGTGGACGAGACGCCGTAACCGTCTGCTTGTCAAACTGCGCGGGCAAGCTCTTCCACTCGCGTTTAGAACGAAGCCCGATATCAGTCGTGTAATGCAAAGTCGCTGACCTCAAGGCCACAGCGCTGGTGTAAGAAAGACGGACTTGGTCACCCTCAATCGCAAGCTTGCCCGGTACCGGCAACGGCTGGCCATCGCGGCAGAACGAATCGATGAAGAGGCCGATTTCCTTGGGCGCCCAGCCGGGGGGATGTCCATGAGGCATCTTGACCTCGATCCGCATTTGCTTCCGTCCCGGAACGACGTCGAAGCTCTTCTGATAACTATCGAGCGGGTAGTGAACGTCACTGGTGCCATTCACGAACAGGATCGGCACGCGACAACGTGGCAGCAGGCTTGAAGGATCATAGGCTTTGACCCACGCCTCCCGGCGGTCACCAAGTTTGTCGATCGAGGGTTTCTGCACAGACTCGCCTTCATGAAGAAAGCCGCAGCCATACACCGGCACGGCAGCCTTGAAGCGGTCATCGAGCGACGCCACGAGGCAGGTCGTGTAACCACCCCAACTGATTCCAGTAACGGCCGTATGATCGGCATCGACCTCAGGAAAGGACCGAAGTAATGAATGCGCACGGATGACACTCGCCGCAGCGTGAAACGGCCAGTCGTCACTGGTGTCGCCGCCAATGCTGTCGAACTTCTGAGGGTGACCGTGATCAGGTCCACCGTTGGGGAGGCGGGTGCGCAGTTTCGAATCCGACTGGTGCCCGACCGGCGCACCGGTCTTCGCATCATAGACGGGATCGGGTGGGCGCGACCCGGCGAGGTCCATCGCGATGGCCGCGTATCCACGCTTGGCCCACAGCCAAGCCCAGTCCGCAAACGCCGTACCGCCACCACCATGGATCAGCACCACGGCCGGAAATTTCGTTCCCGGCTTCACCTCCGCACCCAAAGTCGCCGGGGACGCATAAAACGCGAATACCTCAGTGCTGTTTCCTTGGAACTTCTCGCCCGTATAGACCAAAGACTGCACGGCCCCCGTCCGGTTGATCCAGCGCATCTCCGGCGTTTTCTTTAACTCGGTGAGATTCCACGCGCCAATTTGTTCCGCTGCCATCGCGTGGGGAGCGAGGGATGACCAGCACAGAAGACAAAACAGGACGGCATGACGGACGATTTTCATGGGCTTAAAATCGGAATGGCAACAGGTGTTATCGGCCATGAATGCCTGATTCACTCGTCAATGTGAAGTGGAATGTAAATGACGAAAACCAATGTGCTGCCCGCATCTTGCCGGTAGAAGTGGGGGATCCGTTTGCCACCGTTCCATTCAAATAGTCTACATCGAATCGCCGCCCGCCCAGGCAAAGGTGCCCAAATACACGGGAAGACGACTCTTCATCTTGTTGAATTAAAAACAATCAGCCTGCCGTCCTCCTGATAGAGTGCGGCAGGCTGATGTTGTTTTAGAATGATCAGAGCTTACGCCAAGTCGAAGCGATCCAGGTTCATCACCTTGGCCCAAGCTGCGACAAAGTCGTTAACAAACTTCTTCTCGGCATCGGCACAGGCATAGACTTCAGCGAGCGCTCGCAAACGGGAATCCGAACCGAAGACGAGATCGACGCGCGTGCCGCTCCACTTGGTCTTGCCCGTTTCACGGTCGCGTCCGTCGAACACGTCCGCATCGGACGAGACCGGTTTCCACTCCGTGTTCATGTCGAGCAGGTTCACGAAGAAGTCATTGGTCAGCGCTTCGGGGCGCTTGGTGAAGACACCATAAGGCGTGCCTCCAACATTGGTCTTCAACACGCGCATGCCGCCGATAAGCACCGTCAGTTCGGGAGCAGTCAGCGTGAGCAATTGCGCCTTGTCGATCAGCAGCGCCTCCGCCGGCACGCTGTATTTGCGCTTCAGATGATTGCGGAAACCATCCGCGATCGGTTCCAGCACAGCGAAAGACTCGACGTCCGTCTGCTCTTGCGAAGCATCCATACGCCCAGCAGTGAACGGCACTGTAACCGTGTGTCCGGCATTCTTCGCCGCTTGCTCAACCCCGGCGCAACCGCCCAGCACGATCAGGTCGGCCAGCGAGACTTTCTTGCCCCCTGCCTGGAAAGCACTCTGGACTCCTTCCAGCGTCTTCAGCACCTTGGCCAATTGAGCTGGCTGGTTGACTGCCCAATCCTTCTGCGGCGCCAAACGAAGGCGTGCACCATTCGCACCGCCGCGCTTGTCCGAGCCACGGTACGTGGAGGCCGAGGCCCACGCGGTCGAAACCAATTCCGACACGGACAACCCTGAGGCCAAGATTTTGCCCTTCAGCGCGGCAACGTCCTGTTCATTGATCAAGGGGTGGTTCACAGCGGGAATGGGATCCTGCCAAATGAGTTCTTCTTTCGGAACTTCAGCGCCGAGATAACGCGCACGCGGTCCCATGTCGCGATGCGTCAGCTTGAACCAAGCCCGGGCGAATGCGTCAGCAAACTGGTCCGGGTTGGCCAAGAACCGGCGTGAAATTTTCTCATACGCCGGGTCCATCCGCAGCGCGAGATCCGTGGTCAGCAGCGAAGGTGCGATCTTCTTCGACTCATCGTGTGCGTGCGGAACCGTGCCGGCACCGCCGCCATTCTTAGGCGTCCATTGCTGCGCTCCAGCGGGGCTCTTCGTGAGTTCCCATTCGTAGCCGAACAGGTTCTCGAAGAAATTGTTGCTCCATTTCGTGGGCGTCGTAGTCCAAGTCACTTCCAGACCGCTGGTGATCGTATCTGCACCTTTGCCGGTGCCGAAGCTGTTGCTCCAGCCGAAGCCCTGCTGGCTGAGACAAGCAGAATGTCACGCGCCGCCGCGATCGGATCAGGATTGCCATCCGGACCTTCCGGATTCACATAGATCAAACCCATCTGCACTGCGGCCAGCGGGTTCTCCAAATTCCGAGCGTGGATCTTTCCATCCGCATCATCCTCGGATACCAGCACGCCGTGTTCCTTCTCCACACCTTCAGAACCATGTGCATAGCGGATGTCGCCGCCCAGCCACTTGACCTCCCGGCCCCAATAGACATCCATGTCCGGTTCCCAAGTATCCGCCCGACCACCAGCGAAGCCGAAAGTCTTGAAGCCCATTGTCTCCAGAGCCACGTTGCCCGTGAGAATCATCAAATCGGCCCAAGAAATCTTGCGGCCATACTTCTGTTTGATCGGCCAGAGTAGGCGACGCGCCTTGTCCAAGCTCACATTATCCGGCCAGCTATTGAGCGGAGCGAAGCGTTGCTGGCCACGTCCACCGCCGCCGCGTCCGTCACCCGTGCGGTAAGTGCCCGCGCTGTGCCACGCCATACGGATGAATAACGGTCCATAGTGACCGAAGTCCGCCGGCCACCAGTCCTGTGAATCCGTCATCAACGCCGCGAGGTCTTTCTTCAGCGCCGCGAGGTCGAGACTCTTGAACTCTTTCGCATAATCGAAATCCTCGCCCATGGGATCGGACTTGGCGGAATGTTGGTTCAGCAGTTCCACTTTCAACTGGTTTGGCCACCAGTCGCGATTGGACGTGCCGCCACCGGCAGTGGCATGAGTGAACGGGCATTTGGCTTCGGTTGATGACATGTGCTTTTCCTTCTGTCGGTTGAATTAAAAATTCTACGCAATGGACAATCTGCGTTTGTATGACGGCCATCAAACCACTTTGGCGCCGATAGTTGAAATACTTGTTTCCTTGGCTTTCCATAGGCACAGGCTATACCAGCGCAGGAGCACTACGTTTCAACCTTCACCACCAAGGGTTGCTGGATCTATACGCAGTTTTGTGCTTCGTGAGTGACCTACGCAACGGATCGAAACTGAATATGGAGCGAGTAAGGTGAATCAAATCCCTAATTACTCGACATGAAATGGGACGAATCACACAAATTGGCTTGTCAGTAGTTGTCACTAAACCCTCCGCTTCGCTTTACCCGCTGCTCCAATAGTGCCGGAGCTGGAATCAGGCTCACACGATAGTAAGCCGCACCGTGCTTTCAATGATTCCTTCGGCGATCGCGTAACGCGTCAGACCGGCCACATCAAGGCTGTTCTTGCCTTTCCCGCCGCGGTCCAGCGCTAGCTTCCTCCGGTTTTGCAGACGCTTGGCGACAGAGGGTGTGAAAACCTTTTTGCCCTGATAGACATCGCGTATCGCCTGGGGAAGCACATGGGCGGAAGCCTGCTTGAGCAGAAAGCCTGAAGCACCCAGCATGGTCATCTGCTCCACGTAAGCGTCATCATTGTGTGCTGAGAGAATGAGCACCTTGGTCTCGGGAAAATCCTCGCGAATTTGCCGGGTGGTGGCAAACCCGTTGAGCAGCGGCATGGCAATGTCGATCACCACCACCTGGGGTCGCAGTTTCCGGATCAATTGAATTGCCTGCCTGCCGTTCTCGGCTTCACCAACCATTTCAATGTCAGGCTCATCCTTCAACAAGGCGCGAAAACCTTCCCGGACAATCTGATGATCTTCCGCTAGCAATACAGTGATCCGGTTCATTTGGCTTTTCCCGTCAGCATAGGCGGAGAAACGGCGGCGCTTTTCATTGTTTTTGACGACTCAGGTGAAACCGGCCCGTCGACCATCTGCAATTGGCGGCCGGGACTTTGCTCAAGGTTGTCCTCGGTCATGGTCACGAAAATGGTGGAATCCACGTAACTGATGCGTTCGACCATCTTGGTAGGGATCACCACTTCCTTGCCGGAAAGGCGATGGCCGGTTCTGATGACCAATTGGCCGATCACCCAGCTCTGGGCATCCATCATGAAATCGCAGACGTGGCCGAGATTTTTGTTTCCGATGCTAATTTGGTAGCCTTTCACGGCCTGGGCACTGCGCAGATGCGGGTCACCACGTTCTACGCGCGCATCGGGACGCGCCGTCAGGGAGTCTGCCTTCGGTTGGGCCGAGACCGTCAAATCAGGGAACTCCGTTGCGCCCCAAAGCGCATCCCCCTGCCAGTAAGAGGGCCAGCCAAAGTATTGGTAATACGCTTCTTCGTACTGGCGCGACACCGGTTTGTGCGCGTCGATGGAAGGACTGTTCTCGATCTGCTTCCGGGTAAGCTTTACCCGCAGAATATTCTCCGGCTGGTCCAGACGGCCCAGCGAATAGGGTGACAGCAGCACCCTTCGTCCCGGCAGCCACGAACCCGTATCGGCCACCAGATAGCGGATGGCCCAGTTCTGGTCGTCGAAGTAAAAGTCTTTCACTTCACCCAGGGCGCCATCGGTTGCACCCAGTTTGTCGCCGTACAGTTGTTCCATGCTGCGTAACATAATTTTTAGATTCCTCGCGGGAAAAAAGATCAGTAGCGGGTCATCAGATCCGGCGCAGCAACAGCAGGATGATGACGATGATCAGCAGCAAGCCTGCCCCGCCACTCGGGTAGTAGCCCCAGTTTTTGCTGTGCGGCCAAGCGGGCAACGCCCCGAGTAAAATGAGGATGAGCAAGACTAAGAGAATGGTTCCTAACATAATTTAAAAGTGGGTGGTGGAAATCTGAGTAAAGGACTGGCAAAGGTGGCGGCTATTTTTCTGGGTTGGGAGGGCGAAAAGCTGTCCACAGCGTGGAGATCAGTCCTACTCCTTTCAGGGCGGTTTGCAGCCAGGAAGGTTTGGTGGCGGTGGTAGTCGGGCCAGTGAGGCCGCCGATCAGTCCACCAATGGAAGAAATGAGGGAGCCAAAGAAGCGGGCCCGGGCTGTCAACAGGCGGACCGTTACCGTGAGCTCGACCGCGTCGCCGATGAGGTTGATACGGTTCAGTTCGCTCTCGGTGACGAGCATCTGCTTCCGCAAGGCAAGGGCTTTCATACGAGGATGTTCTCCACACAGGCGCGGTCTTTGCGCAGTTGCTCCAGCGTGGCGGAGAGCGGTTGCCAATCGCGCTGGAACTTCCGGAACCGCCAGTAAAGACCGACGGCTGAAAGGCCGTAAACAGCCGTCAGAATCAGCAAGATGACCACGGGCGAGTACGCCCACAAAAGGACCACAATCGCGGCCGTAAGGGTAAGTGCAGCCAGTAATCCGAGGGCGACGATGCCCAAGGCCAGCAGGATGGCCTGCAGGAGGCGCTCGCGCTCCTCCTGCACTTCCACCGTCAGCAATTCGAGCCGGTTTTCACCGATCACCAGCAGACGCCGCGCAAACTGTTTTGCGCTGGCGGCGAGCTGGCTGAAGCTGGCGGGGGAGTTTTCCATAACCGGATTACTTGCTGCAGCGGCGGGCAACCAGGTAGCCGATCAAAGCGCCGACTCCCACCCCGATGGCGATGGCTTGATACGGATGTTCGCGCACGACAGCATCAGCGGCTCGGGCGCTTTCCACCGCTTTATCGCGTACCTGGCCGCACATTTCCTTGGTTCGTTCCAGGGCTGAGGCCAGACGCTGGCGGGCGGCGTCCACTTTGTCACCGGCCACATCGGCAGTGGCGGTCATCAACGCGCGTGCGTCTTCGGCCAGTTGTTCCACGTCATGACTTATTGCTTTGGTATTTTTGCTCATATTTCTGTGTGTTTCTTAGTTTTTGCTTTTTTGGGGCAAATTAGACGGTGCTGGGGGCTTCGTTCGGACCAGCCACTTTCAAGATGGAGTTCCGGCCGCCGTAGGGATTGGGCACGTAATCCTTGGCCAGCGGGTCTGGCATCCAGTGGCCATCCACGATCAGGCAATATTCATAAGTGCCGGGAGCCAAGGATGTCTCTTTGAACCAGTGACCGACACCAGCCGGATGCAGTGCCTTCGCCTCCGGTCGCCACTGGTTGAATGTGCCGGCGACACAAACGGAGGTGGCCGTGGGATGGCTGAATTCAAAACGGACGGGCATTAGCGGCGAGCCGTCGTGGGCATGATGTTTGTTTTGCTTCATAAGAGAATCACTTCAATGAAAGTCGGCGCCCGCTTTACGTTGAGAGGAAGGGCTGTTCTTTCATTTACTGACGATAGAAGACGCAACGTGCCGGTGCTAGTGGGGGAATCCCCATGGCCTTGATGTAATAGAATGCCAAGGCGGTCCGTATGCTATCTCAACAAGGATGCGGACTATACCCTCGGGGATTTACCCCGGTGGCAGGCTCGCCGGAGTGAGGTAGTTTAGTTTTCAAGCCGGTAACAACATTTTAGCCGTTAGGTTCACGTCTGATAAAATCAACGGCTCACAGAAATAAAACTAGTATGACGACACTCGAGATCAAAGGTGACTGGAATATAATCCAAGGCAAACTGAAGCAGAAGTGGGCCACGCTCACGGACGACGATCTGCAATATGCCGAAGGCAAGCAGGAAGAACTGCTGGGCCGCATCCAGAAACGCACCGGCGAAACCAAGGAAGCCATCGAGAAGGCTTTCAACGAGTGCTGCGCTGCTTGTAAGAGTTAGTTCCTCATTCCCGCGCAGGTGGGGCGGTTGTGTGCATATCAACCGTCGCCTGTGCGGGAACTTCCTTTGATCTCTTCCCTCCATTTCCTGTTTTTCCCTCCGTATTCTCCCGCTGAAACCGGTAGAGCTTGGCCTCCCCATTCTAATTACCTGCCGAAAGGTATCGCCAGCACCCTTCTAGGGTGGGAGAATACGTCATTAGCAGGAGCAGCCTCTTTAGCCGTTTTAGTATCTATGAGGTGGCGGACGGCCAACTTTTGCTTCTTCGGGCAGTTCGGTTTTGAAGGACCATGAAGACCAAAAGCAAATCATCGCTCCAGACTAAAAACAAAGTTCGCGGCACCACTCCAGCCTGGCGGACCAGTACCTCCTTCCCCATCATCGGGATAGGTGCATCCGCGGGCGGGCTCGAAGCCTTGGAACAGTTCCTTGCCCACATGCCTACGGGCAGCGGCCTCGCGATGGTCATCGTTCAGCACCTGGACCCGACGCATAAGGGCATCATGCCGGAGTTGCTGCAACGGGCCACACCCATGAAGGTCATCCAGGTCAAGGACCGCACGAAGGTGCGCCCGGACTGTGTGTATGTGATTCCGCCGAACAAGGACATGTCCATCCTGCATGGGATGCTGCATTTGCTGGATCCGGTGGCACCGCGTGGGTTGCGCTTGCCGATCGATTTTTTCCTGCGCTCTTTGGCCCAAGACCAGGAGGAACGCAGCATCGGCGTGATCCTTTCCGGAATGGGTTGCGATGGAACTTTAGGATTGCGCGCCATCAAAGAAAAAGCGGGCTTGGTACTGGTGCAGGATCCGGGCACGGCCAGATTCGACGGCATGCCCCGCAGTGCCGTGGAAGCCGGGTTGGCGGATATAGTGGGACCAGTCGAAGACCTGCCGGGAAAGATCATCACTTATCTGAAAAGAACGGCTTTGCCTGCCCGCAAAGAAACCGCCTTGGAAGACAAGACGCAAAATGCCCTGGAAAAGACCATCATTCTGTTGCGCACTCATACGGGACACGACTTCTCACTGTACAAGAAAAATACTTTTTACCGGCGCATAGAACGGCGCATGGGTATTCACCAGATCGCCAAGATTGCTGATTATATCCGCTATTTGCGTGAGAATTCACAGGAATTGGATCTCTTGTTCAAAGAACTTTTGATCGGAGTGACCAGCTTCTTTCGTGATCCGGCAGGATGGGAAGAGCTGCGCAAAAAGATCATCCCGGCATTGCTGGCCAGCCGTCCCGATGGGCATGCCTTGCGGGCCTGGGTGCCTGCTTGTTCCACCGGGGAAGAGGCATATTCGCTCGCGATCGTGTTCAAAGAGGTGATGGACAAGCTTCGACCGGAGAAACGCTTCACCTTGAACGTCTTTGCGACGGATCTGGACAAGGACGCCATCGACAAGGCGAGACAAGGTGTCTATCCGGCGAACATTGCTGCAGATATCACGCCGGCACGGCTTAGCCGCTTCTTCGTCAAAGTGGACGGCAATTACCGCGTAGGCACCGAGATTCGGGAGATGGTGGTCTTTGCTCCGCAGAGCCTCATCATGGATCCCCCCTTCA
>JAJNBN010000554.1 GCA_021156225.1 Verrucomicrobiota bacterium
CGGGCCAAGTAAAGGCGGCGTTCGAATTCGTCATCACTCCAGCCGCCGGTGCGGCCGAGGAGGATTTGCTGCATCTCGGGCAAGGTTTCACGGGCCTTGTCACCCAAGCTGCGGCTGTTTGTAGGCACAGAGCGCCAGCCAAAGATATGGATGCCGAACTGGGCGCAAGCCTCTTCGACGATGCGATGGCAGTTGCTGAGCTGATCCTTGTTGCCGCGCGGCAGGAAGATGAAGCCGACAGCCAAGTCGCTGTCATTCATCAACTTACCGCCGAGCTTCTCCACCTCACGGCGGAAAAGGGCGCGGGGGAGCTGGGTCAGGACGCCCGCGCCGTCGCCAGTCTTGGCATCGGCATCCAGAGCGCCACGATGGGCGAGGTTGCAGAGGGCCTGAATGGCGTATTCGAGAATGCGATGTTCCTGCTTGCCATTGATGTTAGCGATAAAACCAACGCCGCAGGCATCGTGCTCGTTCTTCGCGTCGTACAGTGAGTTCGGTATATTCGGATACATTTCTTTTCGTATCAGCTTGTCGCCAAGCGCAGGGAACGTAGCAAAATGAATTTTCTGTGCAAAAGATTTTTACGTCCCGGCACCACTTTCTGAGCGTAACTGTTCCCGCTGGGCGGTGTTAGTGTTTTCGTATGGGCACGCTGGCCGTTTTCCGACAGGCAAAAGGGCGAAACCTGAAGCCGGGCCGGTGCGTCTCATCAGACAGCAGTCCCGGAGGGGTGTAAGCATATGGCGGGCCGGGCGGCAGACCTTTTTTAGGTATGTTGCAATGTGGATGAATAACTGGAAGAATTAAGCGTCAGAGGTGAATAGATGGGTTCTTTTTCTCCATCGCAAGGACCGGTAGTGCAGCCGTTGACGGCAAGTCAACGGGAGGCCTTGGTGACCCTCTTGGCGGACGATGATCCGGGCATCTACCACACCATCCGGCAAAAAATCATGGCGGAAGGGGTGCAAAGCAAGGACTGGCTCAAGCAATATTCCCTGCATAGCGACCCAGTGATCCGGCGGCGGACCAAGGAAATCGTCCAACATTTTGACAAACAGGCGGCGGACAACCGGTTTTTGGCGTTCTGCCTGAGTCACGGGGAGCATTTCAGCGTGGAACAGGCCTGCTGGTTGCTGGCCCAGACGGAATATCCGGATATCAATATCGCTGGTTATCAGGCGGTCCTGGACGATATGGCGGGGGATTTGATGCTGCGGATCGATTTTGGGGCGGAACCGATGGCGATCTTGGGCGAGATCAACAAGTTCCTGTTCAAGCACATGGGGTTCAAGGGGAACGACAAGGATTATTACGACCCGAAGAACAGTTACCTGAACCAAGTGCTGAACAATCGCCTGGGCAATCCGATTAGCATGTGCCTGATCTACCTCTTCATCGCGCGGCGGTTGCGGTTGCCGGTGGCGGGGATTGGGATGCCGGGGCATTTCGTGTGCCGGTTTCAGTCGTCCGTGGAGGAGATCTTTATCGATGCCTATAATGGGGGACGGTTCTGGACGAAGGCGGAGTGCGTGAAACACCTCGTCATGAGCGGGCATAGCTATCAGGAACGCCTGTTGGACCCGGTGAGTGCGCGGCGGATCCTCATCCGCATCTGCTCCAACTTGCACCAGATCTACGTGAACTTGGAGAAGCAAGAGGATAGTTCGCGGTTCCAGCGGTATATCGTGGCGTTGACGCGGACGCTGTAGGGCTCAGTTCTGGATGAAGTAACTGAGATTCTCCAGCTCGATCGCCAGATTCACATTGTTCACCATCACGTCCTCGGGGACTTGGAGAACGATAGGTGCGAAATTCAGGATACCTGTGATACCCGTGCGGACGAGGTCATTGGTGACTTCCTGAGCGACGATCGTAGGCACTGTGAGAATGGCCATCTTCACCGCGTGCGATTGTATGAATTCTGCCAATTGCTCCATCGGCAGGATGGGCTGCTCAATCTTCTTGTTCCGCTTGCGTTCGGCATCGACGTCGAAGGCCGCGACGATCTCAAAACCCTCCTGCTCGAATCCGCGATAAGAGAGCAGGGCGAGACCCAAGTTACCTACGCCCACCAGCACCACCGGTTGCAGGCTGTTCGTGCCCAGCAAGTCGGAGATCATCTTGCCGAGCTGATCCACATCGTAGCCCAAACCACGCGTGCCGAACTGGCCGAAGTAAGTGAGGTCCTTGCGGAGTTGGGTGGACTTCACGCCCGCCGCAGAAGCCAACGCCTCGCTCGACACCGTGTGGATGCCGTTGCTCTTAAGCCGTTGCAAGCAACGCATGTAGAGCGATAGGCGGTAAACCGCCTTGCGAGGAATCTCTGTGCGACCGGTCTTTTTCAATGCTGCCTTACCCTAACGTTTCATCCCCCAGGACACAAGTGCCCCCTCAATCCACGAAAATCACCTCGTTCGAGAGCAGCACGATTTGCGCGTATTTTTCCCACGCATCCAGGCGTTTAGGCGCCTCTTCCTTGCCGAAATCCGCCTTCGCGCTCCATTCCTTCTTGCCGTAAACCGGCGTCCCGCCTTCGCCCGCCGTGTAAATGACCTTCGGCGTCCAGTTGAATGAATCTGAGTTCGTATCCTTCCGGCTGTCCGCGATGAAATCGATGATATCACCCGCCTTCACTTCCACCTTCGCCACCTTCATGTCCGCCTTGGCGTTTTGAGCGATACCTTCCTTCAACAACCCGCTCCGGTTCGAGATGATCCAGCCCTGCAGCCCGTTACCTTGCTTGTTTTTGTGCTCCAGCGAACCTTGGATCTCCACCGTGCCCGATTGCGGTGCCACCCAACGCCGGATCGCCGTATGCAACGGCGCATTGCCCGCGTGCCCGCCATCCGCCGTCAGTCGCAGGAAAGCGAACTTATCATCCGGGAACTTCGCGCTCCCTTGCCACGCATCACCCGCGAAGTGAGGCATCTTGTTGAACGTCTTCACCTTCTTCGCTGCTTCGTCGATCTCGCCATAACCATACTGCCACACCGGTTCGTTCGAGACATCCTTCGCAGTGGCCTGTTCGGCGACATAACGTTTCGCCATCTCCGTTTCTTCGCGGCTCGGCAGACGTTGGAAGGCGAGGGCGTACAGTTCCCGCACCCGCTCATCATCCGTCTTCGCGGCGACCATTTCCTTGCGATCCATCAAGTTTTTCGCCTGATCCGCGATGAACGGGCTGTTCAGGAAGAACAACGCCTGCTGCGGCACCGTGGTCGTGAAACGCTGCGGCGTGGACACATCAGGGTTCGCGAAATCAAACGCGCGGAACATGCCCG
>JAJNBN010000038.1 GCA_021156225.1 Verrucomicrobiota bacterium
GCCGAAATCTCCGCCTGCACGTACCAGGACAACACGGTGGACTTGAGCCTCGCTCCCGGCAAAAAACTGGGTGAACCAGCGACGATCAAATTGAAGCCGTTCACGCCCCTACTCCAGTTCATCAATCGCGTGCAGACCGCCGCAACCAATGCCCGCGCCTCCATCACGGTCACGCGCGAGCCCGGTTCCCATCTCGTCACCATCACCGGCCAGTTGCCTCTGGGGGGCAAAGCCGTGGAAGAAGCCACTACGGTGCCCCGCCCTGCCCTGTGGTTCGCGCAAGCGGTGAAGGATGCGCTCATCAAACGTGGCGTTATGGTAAAAGGCGATGTCCGTCGCATCACAGCGGATGACAACACCGGTAGCCCAACCCTGCAGGATGAATTAATCGAACTCGCCCGTGTTTCCTCGCCACCCATGCGCGAACTAGTGAAGCAAATGATGAAGCCTTCGCAGAATCTTTACGCGCAATTGCTGCTCCTGCAAGTCGCCGCGCGCCATGCCGATCATGCCAAGGATTTGTCTGCCACGACAGAAGACATCGGCCTGCGCCGCATGGGCGCGTTCATGCAAAAGATCGGTGCTCATCGCAACGATGTGCTCATCGAAGAAGGCTCAGGTCTTTCACGCGGCGCCCTCGTCACCTCGCGTGCCACCGTGAAGCTGCTCGAATATATGGCGCAACATACTTACAAGGATGCGTTCCTAGATTCGCTACCCATCGCCGGTAAAGACGGCACGTTGCGTCTGCGTATGAAAGGCACCGTCGCGGAAGGCAACGCACAGGCGAAGACAGGTTCGCTGCGCTATGTGAATGCCCTCTCGGGCTATGTGACGAACCGCAGCGGCGAACGTTTTGTCTTCTCTTTGCTATCTAATGCGCATGTCGCGCCAGCCAATGGACCATCCGCACGGAATGATTTAGATCAGATTGTTGTGTGGCTGGCGGAGTCGGATTTCAAGACGGGGAAGTAGCTGCAATACAGTTACTGCGCGCATTAACGCATGGTTTTATGCTGTTTTGGCGACCAATAGCGACAAAGCAGGTAGATGCCCAAAGCCACCCAAAACACCTTGTTCAACAAGCTAATCATCGGTGACAATCCACCCTCCATCCGTAAACTCATCACCCATGCTCGGCTGTCTAAGTCGGTACAAAAGAAAACCATATCACCGTCTGAGCGTCCGGAGGTTTGCCCCACATAAACCCATTGCAGCTTCTTCGCTGACTCTGCGAAAAGCTTATGCTTGCGGATCGCCCCCGGCACCTCGAAAATGTTATCCGGCTTGCGTCCTTTGATCTGTTCCCAGCGAGGCAGCACCTGTCTTTCCAAGGATCTTAGGAATTCAAAATTCCCCTCGAAGACGAACATGCTGGAATGCTTGCTTGATTCGAATTCAAGCAACCGACCTTTTCCGTCCTTAGGCAATTCCGTGTTGAAAGTTCTCACAAAGACGGATTCAGGATTTGCGAAAAGCCGGGGTCCGATAAACACCAGCACGACCACCAAGAGAACAACCGCTTGTTTCCATCTTCGACTGAGCATTGCTAAAAGGATTTTCAAGCGACCACCTTGAGTCATATCTGATTAGACCCATCCCTTGCCTACCAGGTAACAAAAAATCTTCAAAGACCCACTTGACTCTCCGTGCAATTTGCCTAACTTTACCGACCGGACGGTTTTATACCGTCCGGTAAGTCAACTATGAGCCGTCCCAATTCCAAGGACCTTATCCTCGACGCTGCAGAATCCGTCGTGCGTGAGTCCGGTGCCGTACACATGACCCTAGACGCCGTGGCCGAACGGGCCGGGGTTTCCAAAGGGGGCTTGCTTTACAATTTTCCCACCAAAGAATCGTTACTGGAGGCCATGATCGCCCGTCAGGTGGGCAAATGCGAATCCCAGCGCGCCGAGGCGGCCTTGCAAGCAGGGGGCGATGCCTCGGTCAAGCTGCGGGCCTATGTGGATGCCGCTTTTCAGGTGGAAGGCGGTATGCGTGAGACCTGCGCCCCCCTCCTGGCCGCCGGGGCGAACAATCCCAAACTCCTTGATCCTGTCCGGGCGCACTATCGCAAGGTGTTTAAGGAATTTCAGGATTCCGATGTCGATTTCGATGATGCCATGGTGGTCATGATGGCCTCGGACGGCCTTTGGCTGCTGGAAATGTTGCAGATATTTCCCTTGGACGAGGCGCAGCGGGCGCGTTTCCATGCTAAACTGCTCGCCATGTCGGACCAGACCGTCCAGATCCGTTTTCAAAAATAAGTCCAGTTCCCCGTTTATGCCCTTACGCTTGAAGGTATTAAATCGACGTCCGTTCTCTGCCGCCACCATGGCCCTTTTAGCCGGGGTGCTCGTGACGACCTCGTGCAAACTCGGCCCAGATTACCAGCGGCCCAAGGTGGAAGCTCCCGAAGCCTGGCGGTGGAAAACTGCCGAGCCGAAAGACCATGTCCCCCGCGGAGAATGGTGGAAGGTCTTCAACGACCCGGCGCTGAATGAACTTCAGGCCAAGGCGGCGGAAGGCAGCCTGACCTTGCAAGCGGCGTTCCAACGCGTGGAGCAGGCGCGCGCCACTGCCCGCATCTCACGTTCCAGTTTCTACCCAACACTTGATGGGGGAGTGAATTGGGCACGCTACCGCACCTCGGCTAATGCGCCCTCGCCCGTGCCATTCGCGATCCCGAGTTTTACCCAGTCCCAGTGGACGGTTCCTTTTGACCTAAGCTACGAGGTGGATTTGTGGGGCAAGGTGAGACGTTCTTTCGAGTCTTCCCAGCAACTGGCCCTTAGTGCCGTGGCCGCACGGGAAACCATCTTGCTCGGTCTGCAAGCGGAGGTGGCGCTGAACTACTTCGCGTTGCGTTCCGCCGATAGCGAGATCGAGCTGCTCACCAACGCCATCGACCTGCGCAGAGAAGCGCTCAAGATTTTTGATCAACGCCTCGGCGCAGGCATCGGCAGTGAGTTCGAGGTGCAACGCGCGAAAGTCGAAGTCGCGGCGGCGGAAGCCGATTTGAGTGCCGCCCAGCGGAATCGTGCGGCGCGAATCAACACCCTCGCCCTGCTCTGCGGAACAACGGCCTCAAAGTTCGAGGTCAAGGTGACTTCGGGTGCTGTGCCCATTCCCCAGATCGCGCCTGATCTGCCTTCGAGCTTGCTGGAGCGCCGCCCGGATGTGGCGCAAGCGGAGCGTGAGATGGCTTCCAAACTCGCGCAGATCGGCATCGCACAATCCGCCAGCTTTCCTTCCCTGCGCCTCACGGCCAGTGGGGGATATTTGAGCGGCGATGTCACGGACTTGTTCGATTGGAACAGCCGCACCTGGTCATTGGGACCGGGCATCAGCATTCCGCTCTTCGCGGGTGGTCGGAACAAGGCCAACATGGAGCGTACGCGCGCCACGTATGAAGAGAGCGTGCTGAACTACAAACAGAGCATCCTCGTCGCCTTCAAGGAAGTGGAGGACAGCCTCTCCGCCCTGCAATTCCTGAGCGGGGAAGCAAAAGCGCGCCATGAAGCCGCCAACGCGGCGACGTCTGCAGCGGCGCTCTCGCGCGACCGCTTCACCGCCGGTTCCATCAACTTCCTGGAAGTGATCGATTCTGAAAACGCCCGGCTCATCAACGAGCTGGCGCGTGTCCGTGTAGCGAATGAACAAGTCCTCGGCACCGTCCGGCTCATCAAGGCCCTCGGCGGCGGCTGGGAATGAGGAGTGACTGACCGACCTTTTGAACCTGAACACATATCGTATGTTGAAACCTGTCCGTTCCCTGTTTTTTGTCCTGCCGCTGGCTGCGGTCACCGGTCTGGTCCTGACCGGCTGCAAGAAGTCCGGTGGAGAAGCCCCCCCGCCCCAGCCGCCCACCGCCGTGATCTTCGGCAAACCGGTCATTGAACCGGTGGAAGATACCATTACCGCCGTCGGTTCCATCGAGGCCAACGAGCGCGTGGAAGTGAAACCCGAAGTCTCGGGCCTCATCCAAACCATTCTGTTCAAGGAAGGTGAACGCGTGAAGAAAGGCGCAAAGCTGTTTGAACTCGATTCGCGCAAGGAAGCCGCCCAAGTGGCGCAGGTAAAGGCAGAGGAAGACCTCGCCCGCCAGAATTCCGATCGCGCCAAGCAACTCGCCGGTACCAAGGCCATCTCTCAACAGGAAGTGGACCAGCTCGCCAGCCAGGTGAATGTGCGCGCGGCCACCCGTCAGGTGGAGGAAGAGCGTCTGGCCGACCGCGTCATCTATGCATCGTTCGACGCCATCGCCGGTCCGCGCATGGTGAGCTTGGGGCAATTCGTCAACGCCGGCTCCACGCTGGTGACGCTGGTGGACTTGGACAAAGTGAAGATCACGTTCAGTATCCCGGAACGCCAGTTGGCCTACGTGAAAGTCGGCCAGGAAGCCCGGCTTGGTGTGGGCGCCTATCCGGACAAGGTCTTCACCGGCAAGGTGGACCTCATCAATCCGGAGATCGACGCCACCACGCGCACGGCCAAGATCCGCCTCATCGCCGAGAACAAGGAGGGCTTGCTCAAGCCCGGCATGTTTGCCCGCGTAGAACTCGTCACTGGCCGCCGCGATAACGGCGTCGTGATCCCGGAAGGCGCGCTGGTCGCCGGTCTGGAAAACTTCTCCGTGTATATCGTCACCAATGGCACGGCCCGGGTGCAGCCGGTGAAGCTCGGCGTTCGCATGCCGGGCAAGGTGGAGATCGCCTCCGGCCTCGCCGTCACGCAGGAAATCGTCGTGAGCGGCACCCAGAAACTCGTGGATGGTGCCAGCGTCGTGCACAGCCCGGACGTTCCGGCTAACGGCACCAATGCCCCAGCCTCAGCGGCTGCTCCCGCCACCAACTCTCCGGCCAAATAATAATTCTGTCGTATGTCACTGCCTGAACTTTGCATCCGTCGGCCGATCTTCGCGCTGATGCTCAATCTCTTGATTGTGCTCTTCGGCGTGGTCGGTTACCTGCGCCTCCCGGTGCGCGAACTGCCTGACGTGGACCCGCCCATCGTCACCATCACCACGGTCTATCGTGGTGCCAGTGCCGAGGTCATCGAGTCCGAGGTGACCGAGCGTATCGAGCAGGAGGTCAATACGATCCCCGGCATCAAGACGCTCACCTCCATCTCCCGTGAAGAGGTCAGCATCATCACGGTGCGCTTCGAACTGGACCGCCAGGTGGACGTGGCCGCGCAGGACGTGCGTGACCGTATCGCCCGCTCGCGGCAGTTGATGCCTGAGGACATCGAGGAACCGATCATCGCGAAGCAGGATGCGAACGCGCAGGAAGTGCTCTGGCTCGCGCTGTATAGCGATCGCTACTCCACGCTGGAGCTGACGGAGATCGGCGAACGCCAGTTCAAGGATCGCCTGCAAACACTGCCTGGTGTGGGTGGTGTGAACTTCGGCGGTGAGAAGCGGCAGGCCATCCGGGTGCGTCTGGACGCCAAGCGCATGGCGGCCCGCGAAGTGACCGCTTCCGACGTTACCCGTCTCTTCCGCGACAACTCCATCGAGCTGCCTTCGGGCCGTTTGGAGAACTACGACCGCGAAATGTCCGTGCGAACCTTGGGCAAGCTGAATCGTCCCGAGCAGTTTGAGAACCTCATCGTGCGCTACCAGAATGGCGCTCCCGTGCGTCTCTCGGAGATCGCGAAGATCGAGATGGGCGTGGAAGAGGAACGGACGATCGCGCGTTACAACCAGCGCCCCGCCGTAGGTCTGGGCATCGTGAAACAATCCGAGGCGAACGCAGTGGAAGTGGCGGACGCCGTGAAGGCGGAAGTCGAGCGCATCCGGCCTTTCCTCCCGGCGGGAGTGGAAGTGACGACCGCTTACGACTCCTCGACGTTCGTGCGCCAGTCGATCAAAGAGGTGCAGGAGACGATCCTCATCGCCTTCGTTTTGGTGCTCATCATCATGCTCGCGTTCCTGCGGAACTTCCGCTCGACGCTGATCCCGATGATCGCCGTGCCGATCTCGTTAATCGGTACGTTCATGATCCTTTACGTGCTGAACTACAGCATCAGCATCCTCACGCTGCTGGCGATGGTGCTGGCGGTCGGTGTCGTCGTCGATGACGCCATCGTGGTGCTGGAAAACATCTACCGCCATATCGAGGCGGGTATGGAGCCGATGGAAGCAGCGCTGAAGGGCGTGAAAGAGATCACGACGGCAGTCGTGGCGATCACCATCACCCTGGTGGCGGTGTTCCTGCCCATCGCGTTTCAATCTGGAACGACGGGCATTCTGTTCAAGGAGTTTGCCGTGGCGACGGCAGGTTCCGTGGTCATCTCAGCCTTCGTGGCCTTGACGCTCACCCCTACCCTGTGCGCGCGCATCCTGAAGCACGAGCCAGAATCTCACGGCAAAGTTTATCTGTTCCTGGAGCGCATATTCAAATCGTGGGACCGCACTTACGCACGCACGCTCGGCTGGGCGGTGCGCAGCAAATTCCTCGTCGTGGTGCTGGCCATCCTCACGCTGGTGGGCACTTACGGGCTCTACACGAAATTGACGAAGGAGTTCCTGCCAGACGACGACAAGGGTTACGTGTTCGTCATCATGTTCGGGCCGGAAGGCGCGACGAGCGACTATACGGACCAGTTCGTGAAACAGGCGGAGAAGATCGCCAAGGAATATCCGGAAACGGTCGGCATGTTCTCGGCCGTCGCACTCGCCCGTGGGGCACCCGGTGAGCCGGATTTCGGCATCATGTTCGTGCAGTTGAAGAATGGCGAACGTCGTTCGGCGATCGAGATTGCACGGCCCGGTGGCATGGGGTCCATGTTCACCCGCCTCATCAGCGAGATCAAAGGCGTGCAGGCCATCACCGTACTGCCCAAGTCCACCGGGTTCTCTGCTGAGCAGTATCAATTGGTACTGCAAGGTGGTGACCTCCAACAGTTGGAGAAAGTCGGCAATCAGGTGCGTGCGGAACTCGCTGGTGCGGGCTTCCTCGCGCAACCGCGCTTGAACCTGAACTTCCAGCAACCGCAGCTCGCGATCAACATCGACCGCGATCTGGCGGCGAACCTCGGCATCAGCGTGCGGGAAGCCTCCGAAGCCCTGCAACTCATGTGGGGCGGTCTGGATGTCTCGCGCTACAATCAGAAGGGCAAAGAGTACAAAGTCATCGCCCAGCTTGAGCGCGAAGGCCGTCTGGTGCCCGCGAGCCTGGAGGACATCTATCTGCGCTCCAGCAATGGACAATTGATCCCCGCCTCCAGCGTGGTGATCGAGAAGCAGCAAGGTTCGCCCAATGCAATCAATCGCTTTGGCCGTCAACGCGCCGTGACCATCGCTGCGCAGGTGCAAGGGATGTCGCTCGGTGAAGCGGTGGTGAAAACGGAAGAGATTCTCGCCAAGACTCTGCCTCCCGGTGTGCAATACCGCTGGGATGGGGAAGCGGACGAGATCAAGTCCGGCACCAAGGAATCCATCCAGGTGCTCGTGCTCGCCTTGCTTATCGTTTACATGGTGCTGGCCGCACAGTTCGAGAGCTTGCGCCACCCATTCGTCATCATGCTGGCCCTTCCGCTCGCGCTGTTCGGCGCGTTCGGCGGTCTCTATCTGCTGGCCATGGTGAACCAGTTCGCGGTGATCAAGTTCTACGCACCGCTGGAGGCCTTGCCGAAGCCAGTCGCCTGGCTTACCACGAATCTGCCGGAGATACCGTCCATGACGCTGAATGTGTACAGCCTCATCGGCATCGTGCTGTTGCTCGGTCTGGTGACGAAGAACTCCATCTTGCTGGTGGAATTCGCGAACCAAAAGATGGACGAAGGCATGGATGCCGTGAACGCCATGCTGGAAGCGGGCAGGACCCGTCTGCGCCCCATCTTGATGACGGCGTTCTCGACGGTCATCGGCATTTTGCCGGTGGCGTTGGGTCTGGGTGAAGCATCGGTGAGCCGTCGTCCGCTGGGTGTGGCGGTCGTTGCGGGCATGATCACGTCCACCTTCCTCACGCTATATATCGTGCCGGTGGTGTACATCCTCATCGCCCCGAAGAAAAAGAAAGTGACCACGCAGGCGCCGGCCCATACTCCGGCTGCCCCCTCGGCCACGCCGGAAGCTACCGCTTAGCAAGCTTCAATAGGAATCGCACCGGCGGTCAGGATAAAGCCTGACCGCCGGTTTTTTGTTTCGAAATATTTTACTAATATTTCATCAAGACTGATCATTCCTCCCGAATGGATAAGCGTTCCTACAATTACCCGGAACTGAATGCTTAAAATTATCATATCGAAATACTTTTATAAGCATCTCAATAGCAACTCATTGCGAGTCTTAAAAAGATTTCGTTAGGGGCATGACCCGATAGCCTACATAGGCATTTTGGGTGGTATTGTGAAACGAAGTTTGCCATCCAAAAATCTTCGTTTATTTTGCAACCAACCCAAAGCATCGGTGTTAATATGAGTTTTTCATTCGATCTCGATACCGACCGTCGGACGGCTTATTTCACGGCCCAAGGCTGCTGCGATTACGTGGACTTCTGCGTGGCGCTTAACGGGTTGCTGAACCATCCGCTGTACCAACCGGGGCTGTCCATCGTCTGGGATTGGCGACGTTGCGAGATTCTGCTGGCGAATACCCAGATCTGTTCGCTGGTGGAAACGATGACCCGCAACACGACCGATGAGCAGGCCCATCGGGTGGCCATTGTGACGAGCATTTCCACCCACGCGCCAGCGGCGACATTTCAAAAGTATATCGAAGGCATGGCGCCGAACTGCCGGGTGATGCTTTTCAACAGCATGGACCCGGCGACGGTCTGGGCGAGCGGCGCGGCTTACAGTGATTTCACCGATCAGGACAAGCCGAACCTGACGCCGCCTCCCGGAGCCAAGGCGTTCTTCAAGACGCCCGTGCAACGCCATGGAAATTGGACTTCGTTTGTAGCCGCGCTCAGTTCTGCCTTAGGACTGCTGGTGCCAGCTTGTCCGTTGTAAACCGCTCCGCCTCTTCTAAGTGTGTGATGTCCGTCCCACGCATTTGATGATGCTCATGCGGAGGCAGTTACTGGGAAGTTGAACAGCGGAGTTATCCCTGCCACAATACCGGCATATGGAGCTGCAGCCCATCTTGGCCGTAGGATTGAGGTCGGTAGAGGTAATTTTGCTGATGGCGTTTATCGCCGTAGTTTTCCACGTCATGGGGCGATGGCATCCCGTTGAAATGCCGCGCGAGCGGATACGTTTTCTGAAAGGATGTGCTGCGACAGCTTTGGTCACGCCCTTGATTTTCTTTTCCCCTATTTATCCTGATATAACGGATGCTTTTCTCACGGTCACGATGACCCTGGCCATGGTCGTGTCCAATACGATAACAATCACCTATGGGTCATACCGATGGGGACAGTTAAGAGCATGGAGAGAATTGCTGAAGAGTGTGCCTATCTCAGTTCCCGAGCCGCATTGAGCAAGAATGTTTAGCTTCATGAAACCCAGTCCTGAAACATTGCTGCTGCTGTTCCCTTTCATTGTGGCGCTGGGTTACGCCCGGGAAATCCAGCGACGGTCAGAGGCCAATCCGGTTTCAAAACTGCGCTTGAAGTTTATTTTGATAAGCGGCGTCTTGGCGGTGTCCGGACTGTTCATTCAAATCTCATCAGAGCGTGGCCATGGGGCGTGGCGATCCTTCGCCGAGATCTCGCAAACCGTGTTCCTGCTTTATGCCCCTTATAAACTGGGCATGTGGATGGTGTGGCAGGATCGGCGGAAACGGGCGGCGGCAAGTGCCGAGGCCAGCTAGTTCAACTTGTCCCCCGGAGCACCGATCACCATGACATTCTCCGCCCCCAGATCTGCTTCCGGTATCCGCATGCCATAGAAGGAACGGTGGACGAAGAACAGCGCCACGATGAAGAAGAATATACCGATACCATACTTGAGCGTCTGATGCTGCATGGTCACGGCGATCTCCACGGCCAGCAAGCCGAAGAGGGTGGTGAATTTGATGACGGGGTTGAGTGAGACAGAGGAGGTGTCTTTGAAAGGATCGCCGACGGTATCGCCCACGACCGTCGCGGCGTGCAGCTCAGTGCCTTTCATGCGCAGATCGACTTCCACGATTTTTTTGGCGTTATCCCAAGCACCACCGGCATTCGCCATGAAGACGGCTTGAAACAGGCCGAAGAAGGCCATGGCGATCAAGTAGCTGATGAAGAAGTAGGGGCTGAAAAATGGCAGCGCCAGGGAGAAGCAGAAGATGACGATGAAGATGTTCACCATGCCCTTCTGCGCATAGACGGTGCAGATCTCGACGACTTTCTTGCTGTCCGCGATGGAGGCGGAGGTGGCATCGAGCTTCATGTTTTCTTTAATGAAGACGACGGCGCGATAGGCACCGGTGACGACGGCTTGCGTGGAGGCGCCGGTGAACCAATAGATCACGGAACCGCCCATGAGCAGGCCGAGGATGATCTCCGGTTGCACGAGGCTGAGGCGCGGCACGACATCGCCATACATCTGTTCCAAAAGCAGAATGATGCCGAAGACCATGGTGGTGGCACCCACGACGGCCGTGCCGATGAGCACGGGCTTGGCCGTGGCCTTGAAGGTGTTCCCTGCCCCATCACCTTTTTCCAACTGATGCTTGGCACCTTCGAAATCTGGATCGAAGCCGAAATCTTTTTTGATCTCCTGTTTGATATTGGGCTGTGCCTCGATCTGGCTGAGTTCGTAAACGGATTGCGCGTTATCAGTGACGGGGCCGAAGCTATCCACGGCGATGGTGACCGGGCCCATGCCGAGGAAGCCGAAGGCGACGAGGCCGAAAGCGAAGATGGGCGCGGCGAAGGTGTATTTGGCCGGCATCATCGCGAGCATGGCGGGATGCTGGGAAACCACGTAAGCGATGAACATCAGCGCGAGGATGACGAGGCCAGTCCAGAAGGCGGAGAAGTTACCGGCGACAAAACCGGAGAGCACATTCAGCGAAGCACCGCCGTGATGGGAGGCGTTCGTCACTTCTTTCACGTGCTTGGAATGGGTGCTCGTAAATATCTTGGTGAATTCCGGGATGATGGCACCTGCTATGGTGCCGCAACTGATGATGATGGAGAGCACCCACCAGAGTTCGCCAAAACCGGGAATGGCTCCAAGCAACAACCAACTGGCGGCAAACGTCACGCCGATGGACACGAGAGACGTGATCCAGACGAGGCTGGTCAGGGGCGCTTCGAAATCGAAATCTTTCAGTGCGCCATACTTGGCGCGGCTCATGGCGTCATTCACGAAATAGGAGGCGAGCGAGGTGATGACCATGAGGATGCGCATGGCGAAAAGCCAGATGATGAGCGTGCCGCACACTTCCGGCGAATCAACGAGCGCCAACGCGAGGAAGGCGATGAGGGCCACACCGGTGACGCCGTAGGTCTCGAAGCCATCAGCCGTGGGGCCCACGCTGTCACCGGCATTATCACCGGTGCAATCGGCGATGACGCCGGGATTCTTCGGATCGTCTTCCGGCAGTTTGAAAACGATCTTCATGAGGTCGGCACCGATATCGGCGATCTTCGTGAAGATGCCGCCGCAGATGCGCAGCGCACTCGCACCCAAAGATTCGCCAATGGCGAAACCGATGAAGCACGCGCCCACGAGGTCACGCGGCAGGAAAGCCAAGATGCAGATCATGAAGAAGAGTTCCACACTGACGAGGAGCAGGCCCACGCTCATGCCGGATTGCAGCGGGATGTTCAGGGTTTGCAGCGATTTGCCGGTGAGGGCGGAGAAAGCCGTGCGGCTGTTCGCCACGGTATTGATGCGGATGCCGAACCAGGCAACACCGTAGGAACCCAAGATGCCGAGCACGGAAGCCAGCAGGATGAGCAGCATCGCGCCGAGGCCCTTATGCTGCAGAAAGAAAAAATAATAGACCATGCACGCGGCGATGAGAAACCAGAGCATGGAGAGGAAACGGCCCTGCTGGAACAGGTAGGTCTTGCATGTCTCCCAGATGACGTTCGAGACATCCTTCATGCGCGGGTGGACGGGCAAAGCGGCGATCTGTTGGT
>JAJNBN010000555.1 GCA_021156225.1 Verrucomicrobiota bacterium
CGGATGGTGCTTACCCGGGAACAGATCGTGGCGACCAACTGGATCGGTGGCTGCCTGCTGGTTGCCTTGATCGCCGTGGTGGCCGCGCTCGTGATCGATAGTGGCTTCCTGCTGCTACTGGCTGGCGGCGCAGCCTTGTTGATATTGCCTTTGTCGGGAGCATTCTCCTGTCCCGTGGGTTGGCCGCGCGGCTTGATGGCCGTCTATATCGCGGTCTTGGCGGTCATCGGAGTCGTGGCTGCCTATTATGCCATGCACAGTGAAGCATCGATCCGGTCTCGGGGTATCGGTCTGGCGTCCGCCTACGTATTGGGCGTATTCCTGTCTGGGTGGGTGGTGAACGCCCTTATGTTTGTGCGTGTACGCCGCTGATCCGGGACTCGATTTGCGTGATGGCCCAGGCCGCATGTTCCGCGATGAGCGGTTCCGCGTCCTGCGTGGCTTGGCGTAAACCCGGCAGGGCTTCCGCTCCCGCCGTATTCCCCAAGGCCACACAAACATTTCGCAGCAGGCCGCGCCGCTTGGTGCGTAACACGGGCGTTCCTGCAAAACGTTGTTTGAATCCTGCTGCGTCCAAGCTCAGCAACTCCAGCAGGTCCGGCGTGCCCAGTTCGGCGCGACGATGGGTGAGCAGGAGGGAAGCTTCCTTGGCGAAACGATTCCACGGACAAGCCGCCAGACAGTCATCACAACCATAGATACGATTGCCGATAAGTGGTCGCAGTTCGAGTGGGATGGAACCTTTCAGCTCGATGGTGAGGTAGGAGATGCAGCGCCGGGCATCGAGTTGAAAGGGCGCAGGCAAGGCATTCGTCGGGCACGCATCCAGACAGCGATGACAAGAACCGCAGCGGTTCACTTCGCTGGGGTCCGGTTCCAGCTCCAGCGTCGTGATGATCTCGGAGATGAAGAACCAGTTGCCCAACTGGCGGCTGATGAGATTCGTGTGCTTGCCTACAAATCCCAGACCGGCACGTTGCGCCAGATCCCGTTCCAAAATCGGCCCCGTATCTACATACCAGAGCGAGCGCGTGCCTCCGCCGCCTTGCTTGTCGATAAAATCTGACAATTCCTTCAACGGTGCCGCCAGCACATCGTGATAATCTTTATGACGGGCATAACGGGCCATGACGCCTTGCCCTGCCGCCGCGTTCTTTTCCCATTCCGCCGCATGATAGCTCGTCGCCAGGCAGACCAAGGATTTGGCGCCGGGCAGGACTTGCTGGGGATCGGTGCGTTTGTGGGCGTTGCGCTCCAGCCAGCCCATTTCGCCCTGCTTGCCCTGCGCCAGCCACTCGTTCAGATGCGGACCACTGGCGGGTGGGGCGGCGCTGGTGAAGCGGCAGAGGTCGAACCCCAGCTCAAGGGCGCGTTGGCGGATGGCTTCCTTCACGGGAGTAAGCGAGATCGCGGCGGGCCATTTCAAATTGATGGCAGATCTGGTGGGCCACTTCGCGGACAGAGCGGTATTCGGTGCTGACCAGCACGTCGGCGGCGCGGTAATGCGGCTCACGCTCAGCCAGCATCCGCTCGATCTTTGCCTGGGGAGCCGGATCTTGGAGCAGGGGACGGTGCGTCTGGTTCTTGACCCGTCGCCAGATGGTCTCCGGAGCCGCCCAGAGGCAGACGACCAATGAATGGGTCTTGAGCGAGGCCATGTTGGCGGGATTGCAGACCAGTCCACCCCCAGTGGCGATGACCAAAGAGGACATCTCCGCCAATCCTGCCACCGCTTCACATTCCAGCGTCCGGAAGACGGGTTCGCCATCTTCGGCAAAGATGCGGGGAATGGTCTTGCCCACGCGCTGTTCGACCAGGGTATCGGTATCGACGAACTTGAAACGCAGCATGGCGGCGACTTGCTGGCCCACCGTCGATTTGCCGGTGCCCATAAAGCCCACCAATGTCACATTGCGCAGTACCCGCCCGAGACTCATCCTTGGTTGATATCCTAAAGGCACAGGACAGGCACGCCGATTTTATGGATTTTGTCCTTTAGGCAATCGGCGACGGAAATTCATTTTCAAAGCGCCAGTTTCCAGTTAACCATGGCGCGTGCCTGATCGTGCCATGAAGGGAGAACGCGCGTTCCGGGGGATTCCGGTGTCAGCCGGGGTCGTCCGCGGAAAGGTGCTCGTCATCTCTACGACTCGCGATACGGTCCCGCAACGCTCCATCACGGAAGCCGGTGTGGCGGATGAATTGCAAAGGCTGGAGCAGGCGCTCATCAAGACCCGGCAGGAGATTCTGGGCGTCCAGCAAAAGGTGGCGGAAAACCTTGGGGCGGCCGACGCGAACATCTTCGATGCGCATCTCCTGGTTCTGGAAGACCCCACCTTGCTCGATGAGACCACCCGCCTGATGCGCGAGAAGCTGGTGAGCGTGGACTTCGCCTATCAGGAAGTCGCCGAGAAATACGCTGCCACCCTGGAAAGCATCGAGGATGATTATCTCCGGGAACGGGCCGCCGACTTGCGCGACGTCAAGATCCGGGTTCTGAATCATTTGATCGGCCGGGCGCCGGAAGACGTGCTCGATTACCTGAACGAGCCTTGCATCATCATCGCCCATGACCTGACGCCATCCACCACGGCGCAGTTGAACAAGAAATTTGTCATCGGATTTGCCACCGAGATCGGCAGCAAGACCTCGCACACGGCCATCATGGCGCGGTCCTTGCAGATCCCTGCGATCGTCGGCCTGCCGGAGATCACCTCGAATCTGGTCAACGGGGAGTATGTGCTGCTGGACGGCTACAACGGTGTCGTGGTGCTGAATCCCACCGAGCAGACGTTGTTCGAATACGGCCAGCTCGTGCGTCGCCAGATGACCTTGCAGGAGGAGTTGGGTGAGTTGCGCGACAAGCCGGCGGTCACGTTGGATGGGCGCAAAGTTATTTTGTCCGCGAATCTGGAAACACCGGAAGATGTGGATAATGTGAAGATGTGCGGGGCGGAGGGCGTGGGGCTTTACCGCACGGAATATCTTTTCATCAACCGGGAAGTGCTACCCTCGGAAGAGGACCAATACGCCGCGTATCATAAGGTGGCGCTGGCCTTGAAAGGGCAGCCGGTGGTCATCCGCACTTTGGATCTGGGCGGAGATAAATTCCTTTCCAGCCTGCAGATTCCGCAGGAGATGAACCCCTTTCTTGGCTGGCGCGCCATCCGCTTTTGCCTGCAGGAACTTGATGTGTTTCGCGTCCAGTTGCGGGCCATTTTGCGGGCCAGTGAGGTCGGCAATGTGAAGATCATGTATCCCATGATCTCCGGC
>JAJNBN010000556.1 GCA_021156225.1 Verrucomicrobiota bacterium
GCCGGCGAGGGGATAGTTGTGACGCTGGGCGTCTATATCTCCTTGGCGCTCATGCTCTTCTGCGGTCATTTCAGGGCTTGGGGATGTGGAGTCCTCCAAGCCGCTGTGTGATCCTTTCTGACCGTCCATTACTTTCTGATACTCCGCCATGTCGAGCGTCGTCGTGTTCGGTTCTTTGGCGCCTGCACATCCGGACGCGACACAAAGCCCAAGAAGGATCACGCTCTGGAGTTGTCTTCTTAGAAGCCACCATTCAATCATTGCATTTCTTCCTCTTGGTTTGTTCCCTTAACTGCTCGTTGGCTGTTCCAGCATGCCCTCGGCCTGCCTGTTGGTCAAATAAACAATAGTTTTCTATGCGGGTTGCTTAAGAGAGCGAGACGTTGCCTCTCCAACGTGGCGCGAGAGCCGCACATTGAGACGGCGATGGGCAGGCATCCTTGGGGTTTACAAGCCGCAGTTAGCCATGGAGGCAGTTTGACCTATTAAGGAAAACAGCGAGTTGGTTAAAAGGTACTGCTGGCCGACGCTTTGCATTTGTCTGGGTGCAATGCGGAACCCACTGTCTGACGCGACGACCTGGATGAAGGAGGTGAGAGAATTTCCAACAGGGCTGTTCAGTCGCTGCATGAGAGTCGGAGAAGCAGTATGAGCGGATGTTTCTCAATTCTTAACCACTTCATGTGACTCAAAGAAAGGAGCCACCATGTTGAATGCGATTCGTCAGTTTCTAGCGGAAGAAGAAGGTGCGTCCGCTGCGGAATATGCCTTGTTGGTTGGACTGATCACTGTGTTGATGGCCGGTGCTGTTACGGGTCTTGGCGGTGCCATTATCACCGCAGTCAATAACGCTACCGCAGCTATTAGTTAGTGGCGGTGCGATGAAAACAAGGTTGGCCCGATCCTACTCGGGCCAACCTTTAGTCTGGGGGTGATGTGGAGGCGGGAAGCTTGACCCGATGACGGAGTGGATGTGCCGGTACCTCGTGAGGGCGTGCATGGCTTGTTTTGTATCCCGGCGGCGTCCTATTCGGGAACGATTGCGGCGTAGAGGAGGATCTCGGTATGGAGACGCTTAGGGTCGAGGCACTTACCATGCTGCTCATGATAGCAACGTGGACTGACCTTCGGGGGTCTCGCATTCCCAATTGGTTGAACTTCTCCGCCATGGGCTTAGCGCTTGTCATGCGTGCCTGGTTTGGTGGCCTCGATGGAGTAGTCCTCGGGCTCATAGGCATGGGAACCGGTTTAGCACTCTTCCTAATTTTATATTGCTCAGGAAGCATCGGCGCGGGTGACGTAAAGCTCATGGCCGCTGTTGGCGCCTTGGTTGGCCCCTCTGGCGCACTTTTGTGCGGATTCCTCGCCATCCTGGTCGGTGGGGTCTATGCCTTGGGCGCGATGTGTTACCAGTGGGGCGTTGTAGGGGCAGGGCGCAGGTTGGTGTTTGCCTCACGAGAAGCCTTTCTGACGCAGGGATCCGACTGGGCTCGTCAGTTACAACTCCCGTTCCGGCTCCGTTATGGGATAGCAGTTGCCGGCGGCACCTTACTTTTTGAGTTGGGAATCCACCCCTTCGGTGCATAGGCGTATGGCGGCGCCGAGGTAGACTCAGAGCAAGCGGATTGAAACGATGACAAGGCAGCAGGACCCGATGAAGTTCAGTGGACAGGAGAGGAGAGAAATCCATGAAGCGGTATCGGCCCTTGGCATTTTTTGGAGTGGCGGTGGTGCTGGCACTCGTAACCAGCATCCTGGTCTTCACCTGGTTGCAGAATGAGAAGACTCGGTTGATGGCTGCGCCGCTCCCAGTGAGCCAGAATGTGCAAGTGTTGGTGGCCAACGCCGATCTTTCCTGGGGGACCAAACTCACGCCGGAGATGCTGCAATTGATGGAATTCGTACCAGGCGCGGTGCCGGAAGGGCACTTCACCAGTGCAGAGACCGCCAAAGATCGCGTGCTGATTGTCGATCTCAAGCGAAACGAACTAGTGCTCGAGTCGAAGCTTGCGCCGATCGGGGCGACGGGTGGTGTGGCGGCTGTCACGGATCCCAACAAGCGGGCGATGTCTGTGAAAGTGGACGACGTGATTGGCGTGGCGGGCTTTATCAAGCCTGCGGACCACGTTGATGTCATGGTTACGATCGAACCACCTGGCGGGAAACAAGGGAATTCGATTTCTAAGATGATCCTTGAAAATGTGAAGGTCCTGGCAGCCGGTACGCAGATGGAGCGCAAGGGCAAAGACGAGGAGCCGAAGCCGGTGCAGGTAATCACGGTCGAAGTAGAGGTGGAAGAAGCGGAGAAGCTGGCACTTGCGTCTACTCAGGGGCGGCTCCGGCTGGCACTCCGAAATCCTCGCAATAAGGAGCATGTGTTGACGAGGGGAGCCAATGTGAGTGCGCTTTTGAGTTCCTTCCGTCCAAAGCAAGCGCCCAAGCCGAAGAATGACGATGATGGCAGTATCCGGATCGAAGTCATCAAGGGAGACGTGCGGAAAGAAGTCAAGTTCTAGATGGATGGAGGCACAATGATGAGGACATCAAATAGACACTTGCAGGGCGGTGCTCGCCTGGCGAGTACGCTGGTGATCGGCGGGTTGATGCTGATGGAGCCCAGGGCTACGGCGTCGCAGGATGGCGCTCACAATATGGCAAAGGGTCCCGACGCCCAGCAAGTGAGCCTTTTCGTGGGAAAATCGACGGTGGTGGATATGCCGGTGGCGATCAAGCGCGCTTCCCTGGCAGATCCCCAAATTGCCGATGCCATTGTCCTCAGCCCGAAGCAGATCTATGTGACCGGCAAAGGCTACGGTTCGACGAATCTGACGCTGTGGGGAAAGGATGATCAGGTGCTAGCAATTTTCGATCTGGATGTGGGCGTCGACCTCACGCGGTTGAAGCAGCATCTCGACGAGCTGCTTCCTGATGAAACCAACCTCCGGCTTAAGGGTACAAACGATCATGTCACGGTGTCGGGTACGGTGTCGAGCGAGTCGCGACTGACTCAGGTATTGGCAGTGGCGGAGGCCTATGCCCCAAAGAAAGTTTTAAATTTCCTCAAGGTGTATCCGGAACCGGTCGGGCACCCCGCACCTGATGTGCAGACAATGACGGTGGAAGTGATTAAGGGCACATCCGTGAACGCAGTGAAGTTCTGACGTGAAAGCAGTCGGAATGTATGACCGAAGAGAAAAGCTGTTGCAAAGATTCTGGAGGACATGTCGATGAAACAACGTGACGTGATCGTGACAGTCGCATTGCTGCT
>JAJNBN010000557.1 GCA_021156225.1 Verrucomicrobiota bacterium
GCTTCCGTCCGTCACCTGCTGGGGCTCCGGCACGCCGTTCCGCGAGTTTCTCTACGCGGATGACTTGGGCAGTGCCTGCGTCTTCCTGATGGAAAATTATTCGGAGGAGCTCTTCATCAACGTAGGCTCGGGCAAAGAGATCACCATTCGGCAACTGACCGAGCTGGTCGCCAAGGTCATCGGCTATCAAGGCGAGATCCTCTGGGATACAACCAAGCCGGACGGCGCCCCGCGCAAACTCATGGATGGCAGCCGACTCTTTGCGCTGGGCTGGCAGCCGACCATCGGGATGGTGGAAGGCGTGGGGTTGGCCTATCAGGATTATCTGAAGAAGCTGGCGGCGAAGTAAGGGCAAGTCCGGCTAAGCCATCTTCGGCGGCAGCGTGATGTTCCAAAGGTTCTTCCCGTTCACATCCCAATGGGTGACGGTGAGTTCCTCCGTTTTCCCATCGATCTTCATCGTGCCAAAGAACTGGTAACCATCGGAAGGCGGACGGTTGCCCTTCATCCCTTTAGGAATCCCGAGAAAACGCGTCTCCGGGCCGAAGGTGTTGTCGGCAGCAGGCGGTCCAAATGTCCCCGCGTGCAAAGGCCCAGAGATGAATTCCCAGAACGGATCGAATTCCTGGAACACCGCCTTGCCCGGATCGTGATAGATGGAACTGCAATGATGCACATCCGTGGTGATCCAGACGGTGTTGTGGATTTTGCGTTCCTTCAAGAAGCGGAGCAATTCAGCGATCTCCAGTTCGCGGCCGAGCGCAGGCCCGTCGCCATTGGCCACCGCTTCAGAGTTTTTGCCGTCCCGACACTGGAGACTGATCGGCATGTCGGAGCAGATGATTTTCCACGTGGCCTTGGAAGCAGCGAGGGCGCGCTTGAGTTCGTCCAATTGCTGACGGCCAAGGAAGGCGGAAGCTTCGTCCATCTCCGGCTGTTGATTCAGCGAATTCGCGCCGCGATAAGTACGCATATCGAGGAAGAACAGCTCCAGCGAGGGACCATAAGGAATGTTCCGGTAGATGCGCTCCAGCGGATGGGGCCGAATGGGCAGGCAATCAAAGAAGGCGCGGCGCGCCCGGGCGGCCAGCAGGGAAGCGCTCTTCACCGTGTAGCGTTTGTCCTCCGTCATCTGCCGCCCGGGATACCAGTTGTTCAACACCTCGTGATCATCCCATTGGAAATAAGTGGGCACCTCGCTGTATAGGCGGCGGACGTTTTCATCAAGCAGGTTGTAGAAGTGGTTGCCGCGAAATTCCGAAAGCGTCTCGGCCACTTTGCTTTTGGCGGGCGTCACCAGATTTTTCCACGTGGTGCCGTCATCCAGCTTCAACTCCGCCTCGATGGGATTATCGGCATAGATGGTATCGCCGCTGTGGATGAAGAAATCCGGCTGCAGTTTGCGGATCGCCTCATAGGTACGCATGCCGCCGCGGCTGGCATCAATGCCGTAGCCCTGGCCCGCTGTATCGCCAGACCAGGCGAACATCACGTCGCGTCTTTCAATCGAAGGTGTCCGGAAGAAGCCGGTGACCGGTTCAGAGATGACGTTGGTATCGGCCAGGTCCTCAAAAGCGAGCCGGTAAAAAACCGTCTGGCCCGGGGGCAGGGCACCATACGTCAGCTTGGCGGTAAACTCGGTATCTTCCAGCGCGACGGGACCGCGAATACGCCGTCCTTGCTCGAACTTGGGCGTGGTGCTGAGTTCCAGTAGCATGGTGGAGGGACGGTCGCTGCGGGACCAGAACACAGCGGAGTTGCCGGTGATGTCTCCGGTCATCGCGCCGCCTTGGATTAGGGGGCGATTGGACTGGATGACGCTGGGCGCCTGCTGCGCTCGTAAGATAGCAGGCAACAGCCCAAATGAAGCACCCGTGAGCAGAAGATCGCGGCCAAAGCGACGACGGGAGTACGGAGATGAATTGCCGGTCGGTTTCACGACCAGCAAATTAGCGCAGAATTGGACGGGAAGCGAGGACGTTGCGCGTGACTTTTAGGTCACAAATATCAGCGCTTATCCAAGGTGCTCAATATCATCTCCACTGTCTTCACGGTGGCTCCCTGATTTTGGGCGACGACCGCCTGGGCATTGCGTGCGAGTTCGGCGCGGCGAGCGGGTTTGGCAAGCAGTTCAGCAATGACGGTTTCCAGTTCGGCGACATCACGCACTTGCACGGCCCCATCGCCTTTCACAAACACGCGGGCGATGGCGGTGAAGTTCTGCATGTTCGGCCCAAAGGTCATAGCCTTGCCCAGCGCGCCAGGCTCAATGGGACTCTGGCCACCATTGGCCGTGATGCTCTTGCCCACAAACACCACGGTGGCGTGCTCGTAGAAGAAAAGGAGTTCGCCGGTGGTATTGACGACCAGGCAATCGGTCTCCGTTGGTTGATGACTGCCGAATTCAGAGCGGAAGGACACGCGCAGGCCGAGGTCCGCGACCTGTTTGCCCGCCTGACGGGCGCGCTCCATGTGGCGCGGGACCACGACAAGGAAGAGATCCGGGAATTTCTTTTTCAGACGCAGATAAATCTCACCGAGGATTTTTTCCTCGCCGTCATGCGTGCTCCCGCCGATCAAGATGGGAGCATCCGCTTTCATACCGAGCGTTCGCAGCATGGACGGAACGTCGATCGGGCGCTTCTCTGGCAGGCGAACGGCATCGAACTTCAAGTTGCCAAAGACGTGTACTGCCTCGGCGCGGCAGCCGATCTCCTGCAAGCGCACAGCATCTTCAGCGTCCTGCGCGCCGATACCTGAGAAACCATGGAAAAGAGAAGCGAACAATCCGCTAAAACGCCGGTAACCACGATAGGAACGCTCCGAAACGCGGGCATTCACGAGGAAGTGCGGAATGCGGCGGCGTTGGAGTTCCCAGAGGAAATTGGGCCAGATCTCGGCCTCCATCAGCGCGACGGCGACGGGTTGTACGCGATCCAAAGCGCGGCGCACGTAAGGCAGGAAATCGACGGGATAATAAACCTTCTCCACATCCTCCGGCAGGCGCTTGCGGAGTTCACCCATGCCGGTGCTGGTAGTGGTGGAGACGATGATGCGGTATTGCGGCGCACGCTGGCGCAGCTCCCGGATGACCTGCGCGCAGATATTCACCTCACCCACACTCACTGCATGCAGCCAGATCGCAGGCCGTTTCGGATCGGCGGGAGGCAGGTCATCGTATTGACCAAAGCGTTGCTTGAAACCCGCCTGCCAGTTGCCGCGCCGCCACATCTTCCAGAAGTAGTAGGGCGCACTGAGGCAGAAAAA
>JAJNBN010000039.1 GCA_021156225.1 Verrucomicrobiota bacterium
ACGCATAGACCTGCTCGCTCTGATGGGACACACCTTCGAACAATCCGGATTCATGGATGAAGAAGAGCGAGTTCGAATCGCCCGGCTATCGCGAGATCGCTGCACCGCTGGTCGATTACCTGCGCAAGATGGGTTTCACACACGTGGAGTTCCTGCCGGTGGCCGAGCATGCTTATTATCCTTCGTGGGGTTATCAAGTCACGGGCTTCTTTGCACCGACGAGCCGTTATGGCACGCCGGAGGATTTTCAATACCTTGTCAACGCGCTGCATGAAGGTGGCATCGGCGTGATCGTGGATTGGGTACCTGCGCACTTCCCGCGTGATGAATGGGCCTTGGCGAAGTTCGACGGCACGGCTCTCTATGAACATGAAGACCCGAGACAGGGCTCGCATCAGGACTGGGGCACGCTCATTTTCAACTTCGGCCGCCATGAGGTGCGGAATTTCCTGACGGCGAATGCGCTCTTCTGGTGCGAACGCTTCCACATCGATGGTCTGCGCGTGGATGCCGTGGCCTCGATGCTATATCTGGATTACTCACGTAAAGAAGGCGAATGGGTGCCGAACAAATACGGCGGGCGGGAGAATCTGGAAGCCATCGCGTTCCTGCGGGAGTTCAATCATCTCGTGCATACTGAGTGCGAGGGCGTGGTCACGATCGCGGAGGAATCGACGGCGTGGCCTTTGGTGACACGGCCGCCTTATCTGGGCGGTTTGGGCTTCAGCTTCAAGTGGAACATGGGCTGGATGCACGATACGCTGGGCTATTTCAAACGGGATTCCATCCATCGCAAGTATCATCAGAACGACCTGACGTTCGCGATGCTGTATCATTACAACGAGAACTTCATGCTGCCGCTCTCACATGACGAGGTGGTGCATGGCAAGGGCTCGCTGCTGGGCCGTATGCCTGGAGATGACTGGCAGAAATTCGCGAACCTGCGCTGCCTGTTGACCTATCAATGGATGTTCCCGGGCAAGAAGCTGATCTTCATGGGCTGCGAACTCGGCCAGCCGAAGGAATGGAACGCGAACTCTCAACTCGACTGGTGGTTGCTGGATGCCGGTCCGTATCACAAGGGCACGCAACGCCTCGTAGAAGACCTCAACCGCTTATATCGCGACCGTCATGCACTCTACCAGACGGACTTTGATGGTGGTGGGTTCCAATGGATCGACTGCGCGGACAATGAGAACAGTGTGCTCTCGTTCTTGCGCCGCGATGAGCACGGGGGCGGCGAGGTCGTCGTCATCCTGAACCTGACGCCGGTGGTGCGGGCGGACTATCGCATCGGTCTGCCGAAAGAGGGTTTCTGGCGCGAGGCTTTGAACACGGATGCCGGCTTCTACGGCGGCACGAACGTGGGCAATGGCGGCGGCGTGACGGCGGACAGCTATCAGGTGCACAGCCAGCCGTTCTCGGCGGCGGTGACCTTGCCGCCGCTGGGCGTCGTGGTGCTGGTCAAGTGAGCCGAATGCAGGCTATAGCTGCCGTTCCTTGTTTTTTCTTCGCACGCAAGCGTGGGCATGACATACCTTGGCGCACGTGTTGACGGAAAAAACATGGAAACCGGAGTTGTTACTGCGGCTGATATCGAGCTATTTGCTCTGTGTCGGTCTGGGCGGTTTCATCATTCCCATGTCTCTGGGCGAAACGGCCATGGCGACAGCGGAAGGCCGGTTTGGGGCATTAGTGGTTTTCTCCCTGGTCATGCATGGCGGCGGACTTCTGCTCGTATCCCGGTGTCTGGCGGGACATCCAATGTCATGGACGGAGGCGTTCGGCTTCCGTGAAGGTCCGCCATTGAAGGCTATCGCCACCGGCTTATGCGTGTCCTTGGCCTTTCTGCCGATGGGATTGATGTTGATGCAGCTCTGTGTGGTGCTGATGGATCTGGTGCGGTTGATGGATATCTGGGATATCAAGCCGGTGGCCCAGCAGGCGGTGGAGATGCTGCAGGAAACCGCCATACCCATGCAGCAGGTGTACCTGGGGCTGGTCGCCATCGTGCTGGCACCGCTGGTGGAGGAAATTTTTTTCCGGGGCATCCTTTATACGGCGATCAAGCAGGCGGGGTATAAACGCGCCGCGCTCTGGGGTTCTTCGCTCTTCTTTGCGCTGATACATGCGAACATGGCAGCGTTCATTCCATTGACGGTGCTGGCGTTCTTGCTGGTGTGGTTGTATGAAAAGACGGGTAATCTGCTGAGCTGCATCGCGGCCCACGCATTTTTCAACCTGATGAATTTTATCATGTTGATGAATCTGCCGGCCATTGAAGAGTGGTTGAAAAAGCAGCAGGCGCTTATCTGGTTTTAGTGAAATGAACGAATTTGAACTGATCGCAAAGTTGACGCAACGCCTGCCGACGAATGATTCGGTGAAGGTGGGCGCGGGGGATGATTGTGCTGTGCTGGACCTCGGCTTGAAGGATCAATCAGTCCTCTTCAAGACGGATGCGGTGGTGGAAGGCATCCACTTCACCGCAGAGACCGAGCCCGAGCGCATCGGGCACAAGGCGCTGGGCCGTTGCCTGAGTGACATCGCCGCGATGGGCGGCACACCGACGCACGCGCTGGTGACCTTGGGCCTGCCGAGTGGCTACGATCCGGAACGTATCTCGCAGATCTATCGCGGCATGAGTGCGCTGGCCTTACGACATCACGTAGCCATCGTGGGTGGTGAGACGACGACGAATCCGGGGCAACTGCTCATCTCCGTGGCCCTGCTCGGCACGGTGAAGCAAGACAAGGCAGGTTTGCGCTCGGGCGCGAAAGTGGGTGATGGCATTTTTGTTTCCGGACAATTGGGCGGGTCATTCACCGGCAAGCATCTGGATTTTGAACCGCGTCTGGCAGAGGGGCGTTGGCTCGTGGAGAATTTCACCATCCACTCGATGATGGATATCAGCGATGGGCTGGCGGGTGATCTGCGGCATATCTTGAAGCAAAGCGGGGTGGGCGCGCTTCTTCATGCGGAGATGGTCCCGGTGAGCCGCGAGGCGATCATGGCGTCGCGCGAAAAGACCTCGTCCAAGCCCGCCATGCTCGCGGCGCTGACGGATGGTGAAGATTTTGAACTGCTCTTCACGGTGCCCGCCAAACAAGCGGTGGCATTGAAGGACAGCTGGAAGGCGCAGTTCCCGAATCTGCCGCTGAGCTGCATCGGTAAAATCATCAAAGAGCCCGGGCTGCACTTGCGTGACCTGCGGGGCGTCCGGGAACTACACGACCATGGCTACGTGCATCACGCGCAGTCCTGAGGAGACGTTTGCCCTCGGTGAGAAATGGTCGCGGAGCCTGCGCTCCGGCGATGTCATCGCGCTTGTGGGTGATCTGGGCGCGGGCAAGACGCAGTTGGTGAAAGGCATCGCGGCAGGTTTGGGTTATGCGAAGCGCGTGCAATCACCGACCTTTGCGCTCATCAACGAGTATCTGTTAGCTGAGTTGATCGTCTATCACCTGGACCTGTATCGGCTGGAGACGAAGCATGATGTCGCGGTGGCGGGACTGGATGAGTTTCTCATTCAACCGAACGGCATCACCTTGGTGGAATGGCCGGAGCGGTGGTTTGGCGCGGAGTTCTTCACGTTGAATGATGATAAAAGCGGCTTTGTGAATAAGCCTGAAACGAATGTGCGACGGGTGGTGCTGGAAACCTTGAGCGAGACGGAACGGCGGCTGGTGTATGAAGATTTTGGCGTTTGAATTTTCGAGCAATCATCGGAGCGTTGCCGCAGTAGAGCGTGAGGCGACGGGCGGATTCCGTTTGCTCGCAGAAGCAGTCGAGGCGGCCACGCGGCAGACGCCGGCGTTTCGCCTGGCGGATGAGGTGCTGGCGCGGGCGGGGTGGCCTAAGAGTGAGGTCGAGTGTATGCCGGTGTGCCTGGGGCCGGGGTCTTACACGGGCATCCGGATGTCGCTGGCGATCGCGCAGGGATGGCAATTGATGACGGGCGGCAAGGTGTGCGGCATTGATGCGCCGAGCTGTCTCGCGGAGAAGCTTTGGCGGGTAGGCGAGCGCGGCAATGTGGTGCTGGCGATCGATGCGATGCGCGGGGAGTTTTACGCGGCTGAATTTCAGTTAACGGATGAGGGGTGGAAGCAACTGGATGAGCTGCGTATCACGACGAAAGGGGAGTTAGAGGCGCATCAGGCAGCGGGGAAGAAGGTGGGCGGGCCGGATCTGCAAAAGGCTTTTCCGAGTGCGCTGCCGTTGTATGCGGACGCGAGCATTGTGGCGGAACTGGCGGTGAAAGGGGGCGAGTTCAAGGCGGCGAATGAGCTGGAGCCGATCTATCTGCGTGAGGTGAGTTTTGTGAAGAATCCGCCGACGAGAGTGGTCTAGTTGATTTTCACAGAAGGACGCAAAGGAAGCGAAGAAGCTGGCCATTTGACCACAGGAGGTCACTCCTCTATTCTTCGAGGCGATGAAATATCGTCGCTTTGGCCGGACGGAACTTTCGATGCCTGTGATCTCGTGCGGGGGGATGCGGTATCAGTTCAAGTGGCAGGATGTGAACCCGAAAGACATCCCCGCCGAGAACCAGCGCAATCTGGAGGCGACGATCCACCGGGCTTTGGAGCTGGGCATCAATCATATCGAGACGGCGCGGCATTACGGCACGTCCGAGATGCAGTTGGGCGAGGTGCTGCCCAAGCTGCCGCGCAACAAGATCATCGTGCAGACGAAGGTGCCGCCGCGCGCGAATCCCAAGGAGTTTTTGGCGGAGTTCGAGAAGTCCATGGCGTATCTGAAGCTCGATCAAGTAGACCTGCTTTCCCTGCATGGCATCAATAATCATGAGTTGCTGGAGTATTCGTTGAAGAAGAATGGCTGCTTGGCGGCGGCGAAGGAGATCCAGAAGCAAGGTCGCGCGAAGCATATCGGTTTTTCCACACACGCCACGCCGGATGTCATCTGTGAGGCGATCAATTGCGGGGAGTTCGATTACGTGAACCTGCATTGGTACTTCGTCAATGATCTGAACTGGAAGGCGGTGCAGGCGGCGAAGAAGCACGACATGGGCGTGTTCATCATCAGCCCGAATGACAAGGGCGGTAAACTCTATGCGCCGCCGCCGAAGCTGGTGGAGATGTGCGCGCCGCTGACGCCGATGCAGTTCAACAGCCTCTACTGCCTGGCGCGGCCCGAGGTGCATACGTTGAGCTGTGGCGCAGCGAGGCCATCGGATTTCGATGACCATATCCGGATGCTGGATCACTATGACATGGCAGCGGAGGTGATTGCGCCGATCGAGAAGAAGCTCCGTGCGGAACTGGAGCGCGTGCATGGGGCGGACTGGTGTGCGCGCTGGTCGGAAGGATTGCCGGAGTATTTTGATATGCCAGGAGATATCAATGTGGTGGAGATTTTGCGGCTGTGGACTTATGCGAAGGCGCTGGATATCAAGGAGTGGGGCAAGATGCGTTACAATCTGCTGGGGCAGGGGGATCATTGGTTCCCGGGGAATACGGCGGCGGAATTTTCGGAGACGGCGCTCAAGCCGTTGTTGGCGAAGAGTCCGTTTGCGGGGAAGATTCCGAGCATCTTGCGGGAGGCGCATGAGATGTTGTATGAGGCGCCGGTGAAGCGGTTGAGCCAGAGTTGAAGTTTAGTTTCGGGTTTGGAGTTTCTGGTTTCGGGTGGAGATGTGATCCATTCGTTCCAACTTCTTTCGTCCCTGACGGGACTTGTTTCCTTTTCGTGTTGGACCTCGAGCGATAAATCGCTGGGCTATTTTCTGGCATCCCTGCGGGACCGGGGAGGCGAGTAGAGTTCTTGGCGAAGACTGATCTGCCATTGCTTAGGTACGTTGCTGTGCCCGAGACGGGCACGCTCCACAGGGGGAAATCAAGCCCAAACAACCTCTTTGGAAAAAACATTCTGATTGACCCCAAAGGCTTTTTCAGGTGGTGATAAACGGTCCCCGTACTGGGGTTCGATTTTAGGCAAATGGCAAGAGTAGCAAAGAAAACTGGCAGTCCGCGTTCAGCAGGGGCGACGCGGTATGACGCACACCACACGGTGCTGGACAAAACCTATGGCGCGATGGCGGAATTGCGACGGGAGCTGTCTGATTCCAAGGTGGCCATCGCAGAACGGACCGAGATTCTGAAGGGCTTTTCCGCCTGTCAGGACCCGCAGCGCGCGTGGCTGATTCTGGAGGATTACTTCGAGAAGCTGTCCCTTTCCCGCAAAGACTTCCCGAGCGAAGAGTGGTGGCCGCGATTGGTGGGCGCCAAGGGGGAAGCCAGACTGGAAGAGGTGGCGATGCTGTTCCTCAAGGCGAATCGTCCATTGCCCTCGGAACTGATCTCCCACGCGAACTTTGACCGGTTCGCCGAACTGGAGCAGGCGGAGAAGGAAACGGCGCTGGTCCAACGGTTGGAACGCTGGTTATTGCCGAAGGAAGTCAGCCATCTGGATTCGCCACGGGCCCGGGTGCGGGTGATGTGCGAGGCGGTGGTGACGACTGAATCTCCGGCGCTGCATGCCTTGCGGATCGAGCTGGTGCTGAACCGCCCGCGTTCGGGTGAGACGGTGCGTTCGCTGGAGGAGATCATCGAGCTGACCACGCGCGCGGCGCATGAGCAGGAGCTTTTTTCCACGGAAGACTGGGAGTTCATCACCTGGCTGTCTGACCTGTATGCAGCTCGCGCGGCGGACATGGGCACGATCTCCTTGGGCGGTCTGGAGCTGATGCAGTGGCTTACGCGCTGGGGGAATACCAAGCGTTTGGAACTGGCGGATGGTTCGCACCGGTTGGAGTTCCATGGTGAACTGGTGGATCTCGCACCGCATCTGTTGAATCACGACATCGAGCTGTCCTTTACCCAGCAGCTTTCTTTGCCATCAGGGGAGAAGCTGCCGCTGAACGAGGCGAAGTTTTTCACGGGTGCGCCTTCGTTGACGCTTATCGGTGGGAATTTTTATCTGCTGCGCAATGCGCCGTCTTCGGCCTTGCTCGGCGACTGGCTGAAGAATCCAGTGCTGCCGGTGAAGAAGCTCACGCATCGGTTGCTCAAGCATCTGCGCAATACGGGTTCGGTCCAGAGCGCTGCGCTGCCGTGGCAGGAGCTGTGCGATACGCACGCGGCCATCCCGCAGTTCACCTTTGAGCTGAGCGATGACACGGTGCGCCTGCGCTTGCTGGCCCGCAGTGAGAAGGACGCTTCTGTGTGGCAGTGGAGCGGTCATGACTGGCAGCCTTACGGCGAGCACACGCGCAAGAGCGACAAGCCGGAGCTGCTCGATGATCCGCGCCTGGACCCTGCGGTGGCGTGGTTGCGCCGGTTGGATTGGTTCACGCCGGAACCCGGTTTGTGGATCGGTGATGCGAATGAGAATTTCTTGCACACGTTGGCGAATGCCTGGCCGTTGAAGCCGGAAGGGGCCGAGTATCTCGGTAATCCTTCGTTCCAACGCCTGTTCCTCGCGCCGCGTCGCTTGAAGCCGAAGCTGATCTTGCACGGCAGCGGCATTGACTGGTTATCGGTGTCGGCCGAGTGGGAAGCGGAAGGCATGCGCCTGACGAAGGCGGACCTCGAGCGCTTGCACGCGGCTACGGGACGGTTTGTGAAGCTGCCGGACAGCGGCTGGATCGAGCTGGATACCGGTGCCGTTCAGTCAGCCCACGAAGCGATGGCGGACTTCGGTCTGGATGGCTTGAACGCGATGCCGCAGAAGGTGGACATCTTGCACGCGAGCCAGGCGTCCGAAACGACGATGGGTTTCTTTGCCGATCAGCCGCAGTTGAAGGCGCTGAGGCAGAAGCTGGTGGATTTCAAGGCGGTGCCGGAGATCGATCTGCCGAAGTCGGTGGTGGCCGATCTGCGTCCGTATCAGAAGGAAGGGTTCGAGTTCCTCGCGCATCTGACAAACATGAAGATGGGCGGCATTCTGGCCGACGACATGGGGCTCGGCAAAACGCTGCAGACGCTCACATGGCTGGCGTGGTTAAAGGACCGTTCGAAGAAGTCGAAGCCCGCAGTGGTCATCTGCCCGGCATCCGTGTTGCACAACTGGCGGCGTGAGGCAGAGAAGTTCACCCCGCACATGAAGGTGCTGGTGCTGGAGAGCGGAAATGCGCGGCATAACCTGCGCAAGCAGATCCCGCAGCACGACATCATCATCACGAATTACGCGCTGTTGCGTCGTGACCTGGAAGAGCTGCAGAAGTTCGACTTCGGCGCGATGGTGCTGGACGAAGCGCAGTTCATCAAGAACCCGCAGGCGCAGATCACGCAGTCGGTGAAGCAATTGCAGGCGGAACAACGTCTCGCATTGACGGGTACGCCGTTGGAGAACCGGTTGCTCGACTTGTGGAGCATCATGGATTTCATCCAGCCGGGTTACCTCGGCACGCAGGCGGATTTCGTGGAGCGTTACGAGCCGAAGGGCGAGAGCGCGGAGTGGTCCGGCAAGGTGGCGCGTCGCCGTCTGGCTGCGCGTTTACGTCCGCTGATGATCCGCCGTGTGAAGAAGCAGGTGGCGAAAGACCTGCCCGACCGTATTGAAGAGCGTCGCGATTGCGACCTGGGCGAAGCGCAACGGAAGCTTTACCTCGCCGAGCTGCGTCGTAGCCGCGAGCAGGTGCTCAAGACGGTGGCGGAAAAGGGCCTGGCGAAGAGCAAGATCCATGTGCTGGCCGCGCTTACGCGCCTGCGCCAGATCTGCTGCCATCCGCAACTGGTGGGCAACGATTCGGCCTCGGGCAAGACGGAGACGTTGTTCGAGCTTATCGAGCCGTTGGTCACACAGGGGCAGAAGGTGCTCGTGTTCTCGCAGTTCGTGCAGATGCTTAAGCTGATCGAGACGGAGTGCAATCATCGCCACATCGCGACGCATCTGCTCACGGGCGAAACGAAGGACCGGCAGGAAGTGGTGAATGCGTTCCAAGCGGACGAGCGGGGCGGGTTGTTCCTGCTGAGCTTGCGCGCGGCCGGCACGGGCCTGAATCTCACGACGGCGAGCTACGTGGTGCTCTACGATCCTTGGTGGAATCCGGCGGTGGAAGCGCAGGCGATCGACCGCTCACATCGTATCGGGCAGACGCGGAACGTGTTCGCGTATCGCCTCATCGCGCCGGGCACGGTGGAAGAGAAGATCTGGGACTTGCAGCAGCGCAAGGCGCAGACGATCAGCGATGTGCTGGGTGAGGAAGGGTTCGCGCGGAGCCTGTCGCAGACGGATCTGGAGTACCTGTTCTCGGAGGAGTAGGGGGAGTTTTTGAAGCATGAAGGCCGCACCGATGGGTGCGGCCTTTTTTGTCTAACGCGGCAAGATGCCGCGTAACTCGCCCGCAAGATGCGGGCGCTACATTCTTAGCTCACGCGAGCTTTGACCCAAGCGGTTACCGCTTCCACCATGGGGGCGGTATGGGCTCCAGCGAAGACGTGGTTGGAGCCTTTGAGCTGGAGCAGGCTGACGGGTTGGTTGGCTTGGGCGAAGATGTCGAGGGAGTCTTGCGGGAAGACGACGTCGTCTTCGGTGCCGTGGACGAGGAGCCAGGGGACCTTGATCATGGGGGCGCGGGGCACGAGGGTGTCGAGCTTGCGCAGATCGTCCATGTAGGCTTGGGAGAGGGGGCAGGATTCGTCATCCCACATGTTGCCTTTGTCCGGGATGACGGCGCCGAATTCGCGTTCGGCGAAGTCCTTGGTGGTGACCATGCCGGCGAGGGAGACGAGGAACTTGATGCGTTTGTCTTCGCTGGTGCGGATGACGCCGACGGCGCCGCCCATGCTGTGGCCGATGTAGCCGACGTTCCAGCCCTTTAAGGCATCGAGCACGGAGCCGAGGTCGGCGACTTCCTTGGTGATGTGCGATTCGGTGAACTTGCCTTCGGAGGCGCCGTTACCGGAGAAGGAGATGCGCAGGGCGTTCACGCCCGCTTTCTCCAGACCTTCCGCCAAAGCGACGACGAAGGGGCGGTCTTTATTGCCGGTGACACCGTGGCCGAGGACGACGACGCTTTTGGAGCCGGGTGCGCCTTGGTGGAAGGTGTAGTCGATACGTTCGCCTTGCTGGTTGCGGATTTCGCCGAGCATAAAAAATGTATGATTGTCTCGTGAACGGTTTTCGTTCGCGGAGGTGATGGGCGGAATTTGTAGCGGAGCGAGGGGGTGGGGGCAAATCACAAATGCGAGTGTGTATCTCGAAGAGTGGCATGCTGTTGACGTCTCGCGAGGTTTCCCGTATCCCCAAGCGGTGCTTCCGCTGGCCGAACTGTTCAAGAACACGCGTCTCTGCGCGGCAGGTTTGTTTCTGCTGACGGTGATGCTTTTTTATCCGGCCACGAGTTTTGAGTTCCTCACGTATGACGACTCTCCCTATGTGGTTCACAACAAGCACGTGAAGCAGGGGTTGAACGCGGAGACGGTCAAATGGGCGTTCACCGGCTCACATGCTCACATGTGGCATCCGTTGACGTCGCTGAGCCATCTGGCGGATGTGGAGATGTTCGGGATGAATCCGAAAGCGCATCACACGGTGAATATCATCATTCACGCGCTGAATGCGGTGATCCTTTACCTGTGGTTGCTGGTGGTGTTCCGCCTGCCGAGGCGGGCGCTGATCGTGGCGGCGATCTTTGCGTGGCATCCGCTGCGAGTGGAGTCCGTCGCGTGGGTGGCGGAGCGGAAGGATGTGATGTGTACACTGTGCTGGTTGCTGACTTTGCATGCCTACACTCGTTACGTGAGGAAACCGGGGAAGGGCACGTATCTGCTGACGCTGGGAGCCTTCGCGCTGGCGGTGATGGCCAAGCCGATGAGTGTCACGTTGCCAGCGGTGTTGTTGTTGCTGGATGGCTGGCCGTTCAAGCGGTTGGGCGTGGATTTCCCTGAGGAGACGAATGGTGCGCGGGTGGATTGGGCGGTGCTTCGTCAACGGTTGGTGGAGAAGCTGCCGTTCTTTGGCTTAAGCCTGTTTTTGGCGTTCATCACCTACAAAGCGCAACACGAAGGTGAAGTGTTGAAGATGATGGCGAGCCTGCCCTTGGCGGACCGAGTGGGGAATGCTTTGGTGTCTTATGTCCGGTATCTGGGATTGCTGGTGTGGCCGGTGGATCTCGCGGTGTTGTATCCGCATCCAGGGCGGTGGGCGGTAGGGATCGAGGTGGGCGCTTTGGCGGTGCTGTCGGGGATATCCTTTATCTGCTGGCGCTTGCGGCGGACGCAGCCTTGGTGGTTGTTGGCGTGGGCTTGGTTTCTGGTTTCGCTGTTGCCGGTCATCGGCTTGATCCAGGCGGGCGGGGCGGCGATCGCGAACCGTTATACGTACATCAGCACGCTCGGATTGCTCCTGGCGGCGGTGTGGTCGTTGGCGGAATGGGCGACGAAGGAACCGGAGAATCGGCGCAAGCCGGCGGGAGTGGCGGTCTTCGCGGTCGTGCTGAGTTGTGTGGTGCTGACGATGGCGACACTGCCTTTTTGGCGGGATACGGAAACGTTGTTCCGGGAGGCTCTGCGGGTGGCGAAATCCAACTCGGTGGCGTACATGGTGTTGGGCGAGGCGTTACTGGATAAACAGAAGCCGGAGGAGGCGTTGGTCGAGGTTTCCAATGGCATCATGCTGACGCCGGAAGACGGCCGGTTGCATCTGCTGGCGGGAAGAATTTTGCTGGAGCTGAACCGGCCAGACGATGCCGTGGAAGCGTTGCAGAACGCTGTGAAGGCCGATGCGAGCCTGCAGGAGGCGGATTTCCAGATGGCGCGGGCGTTGCGTCGCATGGGCAAGGCCGACGAGGCCAAAGTGCTGCTGCTCCGGTATCTGGAAAAACGGCCGGACAATGCCAACGCCTGGAACAACCTGGGCGGGATACAAGCTGGCCAGAAGGACAACGCCGGTGCGGAACAAAGTTTTCGCAATGCGCTGGCGGGGGACGCGACTCTGGTGGAAGCGCGAAAGAATCTGGTCCGCTTGCTGGCGATCAGTGGACGCGAGCCGGAGGCTTTGAAAGAATTGGTTGCACGAGGAAGCCGGCGATCTGGCCCGGGCGAGAATCAGCTTTGAAACCGCGGCGACATTGAAACCGGATTGGGCGCTGCCGAAGGAATCGCTGGCGTGGTTGCTGATCCAGCAGCCGCAAATGAACTCGGTGGATGCCCGCCAGAGCCTGGCTTTACTGCAGGATTTGCTAAAGATCTACGGGGCAGAAGTGCCTTTGCGGGTGGGGGAACTTCAAGCCTGTGCCTTGGCAGCCAATGGCCGATACCCGGAAGCGATCGAGATGGCCGGCAAGGTGAGGGGTGCCTTCCAGAGAAATGGTGACCAGCGGGGAGTCGCCCGGATCGATTCCCAGATTGCGGCTTTTCAAGCGAAACAACGGTGGCTGCCGGGGAAATGAAGCGGAGGAAGTGGCTGGCCGACATGGATTCGAACCATGACTAGGTGAGTCAAAGTCACCTGTGCTACCTTTACACCATCGGCCAAAACCGGACTGGAAAAATAACGGCGGAAAAACAGAGTGCAATGCCAAATCACACAAATTTTTCCGGTCACAACCACCCTATTTGAAGCGTGGCCGCTTGCAATCAGGATTTCAGGACCGCGAAACAGTCCGCCGGGAGGGGGCTTAACTCATAACCGGCAGTCTCCAAAAGTGATTTGGTACTGCGCCAGCTTTCGCCTTGGAAGTGGGTGGATTCAAAGAGGAGGGCGGATGGCTTGCGCGGTTGTTGGCAGATGGATTCCAAGATCGGCAGCTCGTGCCCCTCGGCATCCACGGTCACCAGATCGGCATGATCTAAGCCCGCCTCTTGCAACACGCTGCCGAAAGTCAGGGACTTGATGGTGATGCATTCGATCTGTTCCGGTTTCAAATCCGGGAAATGCTTCTTCAAATGGCTGGCTTCGGTGGACGCGATCTGGCGGGCGACGAGGGGAAGATGCGGCAGTTCCGCCTCCTTAAAACGCCACATCTCAAGCGGGCCGGTGATATTGGCGACGGCGGCATTGATAAAACGAAAGCGCCCGGGCTGGCAGGAGCGGTAGTTGTGG
>JAJNBN010000040.1 GCA_021156225.1 Verrucomicrobiota bacterium
AGGCGCACCAAACAGCGGCGTCCTGAGCTCATTGAAGGTAAATTCGCTGTCCACCACTGCCAAAGAAAGCCCGCCCGCCAGAGTCAAGCTGACCCTTTCGCCCAGCTTGTAGTCCAGATAAGGACCGAACCGGAAGGCGAAGATCGAGGCATCGATATCCCGGCTACCTGAGATGATCGTGCCATTCGGAATCGTGAACGGAACACCGGTCGCACTCAGCAACGGTCCCGGACCGGCCACCGTCCCCGCATAGGGAGGCACTGGAGGTATCATGCCGCCCAAGGGCACGATCAATCCCGTAAACGGACCGGTCACGGGCTGGCTGTCAGTGATGCCGACGGGCATCCAGCCAAACGATCCTTCCAGCCCCCAGCCGCCACTATCCCAGCTTTTCAATTGATAGGCATAGGTCAGATCCACTCCATGATGAAGCTCGCTGTCGTTATTCGCCGAACTCAGTCCGGCAGCGGCGGCGGTGCTGCTCAACTGCAGAGTGCCGCCCACGATCTGGCTCGCGTTATTGTAACCCCAGAACGTCGTCAGACCTCCCGCGTTGCCCGAGATGTCCATGCCGATGAACCCGTCATCATACTGCTGGATGTCACCCGGAGCGAGCAGTGGCGTAAAAGGGCTGGGCCCTGGCGCGGAACCGCCGATATTCGAGAAATCTGCCGAGACATTGAAATTCAGGCTGTAACTGATCCGGAAATGCCCGAACCGGCCTTGATCCGCGGCTTCGGCACTGCCTGCAGCCAAGGTGGCCGCCAGCCCCAAACACATCAAATAAACACGTTTCATAGCTAGTTTTCTTCTTGGATCAAGGGGCTTCCACAATGCGATAGAACCGCGCGCCTACCGTGGACGGATGCGATTCCGTCTTGGGTGGACCTTCATCGATCCACTGCCGTGTCGAACCCGTGCCAATTTGCGTCGGCACGACCGTTGTCCACGTGACCATGTCAGCGCTGTATTGGATGTAATACGTGCGACCGGCCAGGGTGGCGTAGTCAATCAACACATGTCCTCCTGCCAAAACGATCGGCGGCGTGCGCAAGATGCTTTGCACCGTACCCACGGGCACCACGGGCGGATCCACCGGCATCAATTCCACCAGGAATCCCGGAGCGGGAATCGTGACGCGGTTGATCACATGATACTCGATGAAAAATGTCACCGAACCAAATGCCGGCACCGGGAAGTTGTGCTGCAGGTAAGGCTCATTCGCGACATTTGTGCCCGTGGCGTTATAGATCACAATCCCCGGAGCCAGCCCCTGCAACGTCAACCGCACTGCCTGAATCGGGATGGGTGAAGGATTGAGCACCGTCACCGTCTGGCTCATCATCCCGGACTGCAGGAAGAATGGCCCGCTGGAAACCACGCCGCTTACTGGCCCCAATGGCGGATTTCCCACCACTGTGATGTTCACCGGCGCGGATGTGGTGGAGACACCATCATCATCGGTGGCGATCGCCACAAGCGTGTAGTTGCCCGGAGCCAAGTTCGAAACATCCGCTGAATAAGGAGCGGTGGGATCGATGCCCAGCGAGACATTGTTGACCGTCTCGCGGAACTCAACCTGTGTCACAAAGCCATCCACATCACCAGCCGTAGCCGTAATGGTGAAGCTGGCGGGAGCGACAAAGGTCGAATTGTTCGGCGGGAAGGTGATGGACACTGTCGGCGGCGCGTTCACGCCGCCCACCGTGACGGTCACCGTAGCCGTATCATAGCCGCCGAAACCATCGGTGACGGTATAGCTAAAGGTATCATTCACGGTTACCCCCAGTGCCAGCGTGGTCAAAAACACGGAAGCAGTTGGATCATAGCTGAAACTGCCATCAGGATTCACCACCACGGTTGCGCCGAAAGTGCTGGTGGCATCGTATGCCGGAGTTATCGGCGCCACCGGATGAATCACCCCGAGGTAAAGCGGATCCGGGTCCAACGTGTCGGAATTGTAGCTCGCGAAATTGGCGAGGAAACCCGGGGCGGGCAGCGTGGCGCTGGTGGCACCGTTATCATGCGGGATGACGAAGTTCGTACCGTTTTCGATGCGATCGGCAGCGACCAAGTTGGCAATGCGGAAGCGATCAATTCGGTCAGCAGCCGAGATGCCGAAGTCGTCCAGGTTGAAAACCGTGGCGAAAAGGAACTCACCGGCCACTCCATAGGGAGCCACCGCCGAAGCCGGGACATACACCCAGCGGCTCCAGACACCCGAGTCCGTTCCGCGCACCTGCACCATGTAGCCTTCCGGCGTGTTTTCACTGCCCGATTCGTAGATCACGAAATCATTGCCTGACAGGTTCGTCAGGCTCTGGCCGTTTTCATAGCCCAACTCCAAACCGCTACGAAAACTCGCTCCGGCGTCATCGCGTGGCAGATTCACAGCTTCCACCGTCGTGCCAGCGGAAGATTCGAACAATCGGCCCAGAGAATATTCACCACGGAAGTTCGTGGTGTTATCCGGAAAACCGCCACGGGGCGTGGTCACATCATTCGGTTCAGCATCAATGACAGCGCCATCATACGTGCCGGGAGCCAGCGGAGAGAGAACGGTCGGAGTGCTCGCTTGATTGAACGTCACGCCGGCGAACTGATAAGGTTGATCCCCCTGCCCTTCGACGCGTAGGACGGTGCCAGGATTCGGGTCCGTATCATTCGCCAGGACACCCGGTGCGGCCACGTTGAGGGGAGTATTCGACATCGTGGAATAGCCCGAGTCATCTACCGCCACCGGAGGCTCGTTGCGACCGATGACCGTAATGGAAACGGTCGCTGTGTCCGTACCGCCCAGTCCATCAGAGATTGTGTAAGTGAACGTGTCCACCATCGTTTGGCCCACTGACAACGCTTGGATGGTCGCAGATCCGGCTGGGTTGTAAGTAAAGCTGCCATCGGCGACCACGGTCACTGCGGCTCCTCCTGTGCTGACCGCATCAAAACTGGTTACGAAGATCGACGCGCCATTGTCCGCGTCCGAGTCATTGCTCAATACGCCCGTCGCCGCTGGGACCGCGAGAATCGTGTTCTCATCCCCACGGTAACTGTCGTTTACAGCCACTGGGGCATCATTCACTCCGGTGACTGTGATGGTGACGGTGGCCGAGTCAAAGCCGTCATCGTCCCGGGCGGTGTAGTCGAACGTATCTTGGACCGTGACTCCCGCTGCCAATTGCTGGAACGCAGACACGCCGCGCGGATCATAGGTATAGCTGCCGTCCGGGTTCACATTCACCGTCGCCCCCATGGCACTGTTCGCGTCAAAGGCGGGCGCTCCCGGGCTGAGCGGATGCAATATGCCAACGTAAAGAGGATCGGGGTCCAGCGTGGTGGTACCGTAAGTTCCAAAGGACGCCAAGCCACCCGGAGACGGCATAAAAACACTAGTGGCACTATTGTCTTCGGGAATCACCTGGCCGGTGCCCGAGGCATTTAGCATCCGGTCTTCATTGGTCATGTTGACAATGCGGATGGCATCCACCTCGCCATTGGCCGCAATCCCAAAACTGCTCAAATCAAAGGCCGTGGCAAAGAGCACTTCGGGCTCGACGGTGGTGGCCCCTACTGCCGTGGCTGGCTGATACACCCAGATACTCCAGATATTATTGATCCGGTCATGCACCTGCACCATGAAAGCTTCTGGAGTCGTCGCATTGGAACCGGATTCATAGACCACCAGATCATTACCCGTCAGATTGGTCAGTATCAGACCGTTGTTCCAAGAAAGCTGGAAACCGCTGCGCTGGGATGTACCATTATTTCCGCTCGGCAGATTGATGGCACGATTGCCACTCCCACCCACAAACTTGCGGCCGATGGTCAGGGAATCATCATAACCCACCGTGCTGTTGGGAAATCCAGTGATTGGATCGGTGGTGGCGTTAGAAGGCAGCACCGTCACAATCGCACCACTGTAAGTGCCCGCCGCCAAAGACGTATACATATTGGGCGTGCTGATCTGATCAAAGGTAAAACCGGCGAAAGAATAGCTTTGCTGAGCCGCGTTACCGTTAACTGTCAAAACACCAGTGCCCGTATCATTCGATAGAACGCCGGGGCTGCTGACCGTCAGAAGTTGATTCGCAGGAGTGGCCCCGGAATCTGGACTAGCTGTGGGAACTGCTTGGATAGCAGCTACACTGGCGATCAACGACAGCGCCACCGATTGTAGCAAGGTAAGTGTTCTCATTCCTGTAAAAAGTTCGATTCAGCACCTTCTAGGCCAATTTATGCAAAGTTCGCCTGATTACTGGGCACTTATGTGTCCAATCCACGACTCGTCGGGCTACTCCATCAATTAGTGAGGGCTGTTACGCACGCTTGGACGAGCCATGACCTTAAATCGAACGGTATCAAGTGAATATGGGGTATTCTCCCCATGGGGAAGCTCCGCCCATTTTCATCTTCCGCCTCCAGATTCATGTTCGCCCGAAAGAGCAAATGAGGTCAGGTATTCATCGCTAGTCGGCATTTTAGGGCAATTATTGGCTACTCGTAAAGAATGTAAAAACACCACCTCTTCGGCAATCAACACCCCCGACCATAGTTACCTTTATCTTCCCGCCCTCTCTCCCTTATGCTTATATCAGCCCTATGGCCCGCCCTCGCTCATTTTGGCTCGGCATCCTGTTTCTGCTGATATCTGTTGCCTCCATTCCCCTGCTGGCAGCAGAACGTCCACCTAACATTCTCTTCATCATGGCGGATGACCAAGGCTATCCCGATCTCGGCATCATCGGCACCAAACCCATCCTTACACCCAACTTGGATCGGCTGGCCCGGGAAGGCGTGCGGGCCACCAGTTATTATGTGACTTGGCCCGCCTGCACCCCCTCGCGCGGCAGTGTGCTCACCGGACGTTACCCGCAACGCAACGGGCTCTACGACATGGTGAGGAACGACCTCGTGGATTACGGTCACCAATACACGCCGGAAGAATACCTCGTCTCTCCAGAGATGACCCTAGGTCTGGACCCCAAGGAAATCACCATCGGCAACGTGCTGCAACAGGCAGGTTACCGGACTGGTGTGGTCGGCAAATGGGATATGGGCCAGGCCAAACGTTATCTGCCGCTGCAGCGCGGTTTTGATTTCTTTTACGGCATCGGCAACAACGGCATCGATTACTATACGCATGAACGCTATGGCGTGCCCTCGATGTTCCGGGACAACAACCGCACCGAGGCCGACAAAGGCACGTACGCCACCGATGTCTTCAAGCGTGAATCGCTGCGTTTCATCCATGAAAACCATGAGCGGCCATTCTTCCTCTACGTCGCCTTCAATGCTCCGCACGGCGCCTCAAATCTCGATAAACCAGGGGTGCAAGCCCCGGAAGAATTCATCCGCAAATACCCGCAGATGAATCCCACTAACAAGCTCACCTCATACTACGCCGCGGTGACCTGCATGGACGCCGCCATCGGCGAATTGCTGGAGGCCTTGAAGAAACACGGTGTGGAGCAGAATACGCTGGTAATCTTCATGTCGGATAATGGCGGGAGCGGCAATGGCGGCAATGCACCGCTCAAAGGGGCCAAGTCAACGATGTGGGAAGGCGGTCTGCGCGTGCCCTTCATCGCCCGCTGGCCCGCCCAGCTTCCCGCCGGGAAAGTCACCGATGAATTTCTCACCGGGCTGGAACTCTTCCCCACATTCGCCGCCATCGCCGGGGCAAAAGCTCCAAAAGACGTGGTGCTGGATGGTTTCAACCTCATGCCCGTGTTGCAGGGCCGGGAAAAGTCGGGGCGCACCGAGATGTATTGGGAGCGGCGCAGTGACCGGGCCGCGCGGGTAGGCAATTGGAAATGGGTGGAATCGGCCAAGGGAAACGGACTCTACGATCTGGCCAGTGATCTGGGCGAAAAAGTGGATCTGAGCAAGCAGCAACCGGACATAGTAACCATGATGAAAGGCAAGTTCGCCCATTGGAAAAAACAAATGGACGAGACCGAACCGCGAGGACCATTCAAAGACTACTAGCCGGCCGGATCATTTCTGCCAGAGCACCTTCCCCATAATCGCCACCCGGTCATAGACGCCATGGGTGTGATTGCTCTGGATCATCGCCCGATTGTCCCCCACCACGAAGTATTCATTGGCCGCCAGCCGGTGTTCGCCCTCTTTCCAAGGAAACCGCGCCCGGACATAGGTTTCTTCCAAGGGCTCGCCGTTGATATACACGATCCCGTCTTCGATTTTAACCTCTTCACCCGGCAGCCCGATGATCCGTTTAAGAAGCACCGCATGAGCCTCGGTTTTCCGGGCGTCCACCGCCACGACATCAAATCGTCGCGGTTCGGAGAACCAATAGGACACCCGGTTGATGAAATTATACTGCCCCTGCTTGAAGGTGGGAAACATACTGACACCTACCACCCGGATGGGCCGGGCCAGAAATCCAAAGACCACCGCGCAGGTGATCACCGTGACGGCGATCCGGGAAAGGGTTTTCTTCGGATGTTTACCCACCACGAGGCGGGCCCATCCGTTCACGGGCGTTTCCGGGTTGATTTCAGTCTGCATCGCTCCAGTCACCACGCCAGGCTGCGGTTAAGAGACACGGGCGGGCTTGCTTCTGCTCAATTCCCATCCGCGCCCGCCTTGAGCCCATGTTCCTCGCCACAACCAAGACGCCGCCAGTGTCCGCCGGTTTCAAAAAATGCGCAATATCCAGAATCCACCTCCGCCAGACCAAAACGGTTGCGCGGTTTTGCTTGCATCCACCCCGCCGGACACCTTGACAAAGCCCCGCACATTATCGACTGTTCCGCGCCCGCCGCCCCGGCGGTTTTGTGAACGGCATACGTAAACGTGACTTTCTCCTGTCGCTAAAATACGCCACCATTGAGGCGTGTTTCAGCGTCCCCATGCTGAACCTCACCCGGTCGAACCTGCCATTCGTCATCGGTTTTGTGACGGCCGTGCTGCATTGGGATGCTGGACTCGTTGGCTGGCTTGCGTCCGTGCCGTTGATCTGTCATGTGATCCAGCCGCTGGTGACGAACTGGTTGCAGCGTTACTTTTCCCTGCGCGAGATCGTCCTCATCAACTTTGCCTTCAATGCGTTGCCGTGGGCTTTCATCTCCTTGTTTCCATTTCTAGGGTCAGAGACTGTGCCCCTGCTTTTCGCCATCGTCTTCATCTCCAGTTTGGCGGATAGCGTGGCGGCGGTGGCATGGTCAGCTTCCATGTCAGATCTCGTGCCGCTCTCCATCCGGGGACGCTACTTTGGCGACCGCAACATCATCTTTGCTTTCTGGAACTTGATAGTGCTGCTGGCCGCAGGCCAGTTCGTGGATCATTTCAACAATACGATTTATGCCTTTGGCGCGGTCTTTGCCACCGCAGCGGGAGCGCGGATGATCGGGATGTATTACTTCGCCATCATGAAGTTCCCCGCTTCGGTCACCACGCGTCACGCCAAACTGACCAAACTCAGCGAGTACCTCTCGGTGTTACGGGATATCAACTATCTAAAGCTGCTCCTCTTCATCGGCATCTGGGGCTTATGCCTGAACCTCGCGCAGCCGTTCTACAGTGTCTATGTGCTCCAGCAACTGCCTTACACCGTCGGCGATCTGACGGTGCTAGCTACCATCGCCAGCCTGGGTGGCCTGCTGTCCCTGCGGACTTGGGGACCGCTGAGCGATCGCTTCGGCAACAAGCCGGTGATGGTCGCCTGCTCTCTCCTTTGGGCAGGGACGGCCGCCTTATCGTGGTTAGTGGTGGGGCCGGAACGGCATGCCCATCTGTATGTGACCTATTTCATCACCGGCTTCATGACCTCAGGGTTCCAGCTCTGCCAATTCAACCTGATGATCAATCTGGTGCCCGCGGAAAAGAAAGCCGCTTACATCTCAGTTTTCTTCGCGTTTTCCAATCTCATCACCGCCTTTGGACCGGTAATGGGCGGCCAGATACTGTCCCTGTTGCCAGAACAGGTGGGGACTTTAATGGGGGGACCTTTAACCAATTATCACGCACTTTTTGTCGCCTCGATGGTTTTGTGCCTGCTCTCAGTGCATGTGCTCCAGAGCCTGCGGGAACCGACGGAACGGCCGTTGCGCGAACTGGTGCGCGTGATGCGCGGTATGCATGAATTCAACCCGGTGCTCGGCTTCGCGACCTTGGCGGAATACATGTTCACCCCGCGCGGCATCCAACGTTTGGTTCAGAGCAGTGTGCGCACGTTGCGCCGTCAAACCAACGTGGTGGCGGATGTCGGGGAAGACCTGGTGGAAGGCGGCATCCGCGCCGTCAAACGGCGGACGCGCAAAGAAAAAGAGGACGCGCAAAGGGCTGCCCTCAAGAAACCCAAGGACGGCCAATAAAAACTCCCAATCCGCCGGAGCAGATTGGGAGCTTAAAAATCGGATGATCCGTCCTACTGTTTCTTGTAGATGATCATCACGCCGTAATCCGCCAGCGGATGTTGGGAAGCTTTATCCAGATAGGAATAGCTGATGGGCGTGATGGAATGTAGATGCTCCTCACCCACGCCGCTCAAGACCTCGGCCACCATGTCATCAAATCGGTCTTTGCCGCCCACCACACATTCTGAACGGCGGATGGTCCGCACGACAAAGGAAATGCCCATCTTGGCAGACACTTCCAAGGGCTTGTTCGCCTTCTCGATCAAAGAACTGCTCCCAGGCGCGCTGGAAGGCAACGTCAGGTTGACCCGCGTGCGGGGTTTCAATTCAGGAGTGGAGGTAGCGGCCAACATCTCCTGCACTGGGTCGATGACGGGCGGCGGCGGTGCGGGCGTGCCTTCCGGCACATTAAAAGTCAGGCTGCATTGCGGACACTGGATTTCGTCACCGACCATCGCGTCATCGGCAGTCAGCAACACATTGCAGTTCGGGCAGGCAAAATTAATATCCATAGGGCACCTCAGCTAATATTTGGAACCTGCGTAACCTAATGCCGGACCTGACCAAGAGCCAGCAGAAAGAAAATGCCCGCCACCCAACGCCAAAGGACGGACAAACCACGAATGAACACCAATCAACACGAATAGAAGGTCAACCCTCAGCGATTCGTTTTCACTAGTGTCTATTCGTGGTTAAGATTTTTACTCCTTCACCCGGGAGACCCTCGCTCCCAGCTTCTTCAGCTTCTCATCGATCTTCTCGTAGCCACGGTCCAAGTGGTAGATGCGGTTCACTTGAGTGGAACCTTTCGCCGCCATGCCGCCGATGACGAGAGCCGCCGAGGCGCGCAGATCGCTCGCCATGACTTCCGCGCCGCTAAGCGGGCGACCGCCCTTGACGATGGCACTTGGTCCTTCGATGGCGATATCCGCTCCGAGACGCAGCAACTCACTGACGTGCATGAAGCGGGCCTCGAAAATTCGTTCCGTGATGATGCTGATGCCGGGCGTCAACGCCATGAGCACCATCATCTGCGCCTGGGCATCCGTGGGGAATCCGGCGTAAGGCTGGGTGACGATGTCCACCGGCTTGAGCTTGCCGCCGCGCTTGATAGTGATGCGGGGACCGCTGCGTTCCACTTTCACACCGGCCTCGCGGAGCTTGTCCAAAATGGCGTGCATGTGATCCGCGCGCGCGCCATGAAGGGTCACCTCACCATTTGTCGCCGCCGCCGCAATAGCGTAAGTGGCCGCCTCGATACGATCGGGAATGACTTCGTGTTCCGCGCCGTGGAGTTCTTTAACGCCCGTGATGGTGATGGTTGGGCTGCCCGCTCCGGTGATCTTTGCGCCCATGGCACATAGGAAGTTCGCCAGATCGACGACTTCAGGCTCGCACGCCGCACTATCAATGATGGTGACGCCTTCCGCCAGCGTCGCCGCCATCATGATGTTCGCCGTGCCCAAGACCGTCGGGCCGGAGCGACCACCAAGAAACATTTCACGACCGATGAGCTTCGGTGCCTTGGCGATGACGTAGCCGTGTTCCACGGTAATCTTGGCGCTCAACGCTTCCAGCCCCTTCAAATGCAAATCCACCGGACGCGCACCGATGACGCATCCGCCGGGCAGCGAAACCGTGGCCTTCTTTAAGCGCGCCAGGAGCGGGCCCAAGATGCAGATGGAACCGCGCATCTTACGGATCAAATCGTAATCGCCGGTGCCCTTGATCTTGTTCGCCTGAATTTTGACGACGTCGCCCTCGATCTCCACCTTCGCTCCCAGCGAGGTGAGGATTTGGCCCATGAACTTCACGTCGCTCAGGTCCGGCACGCGCGTGATGACGCACGGTTCGGCGGTGAGGAGGGTGGCGGCCATGAGGGGGAGCACGGCGTTCTTGGCTCCGCTGATCTGCACATCGCCGTGCAGCGGTATGCCGCCTTTGATCAAAAGACTATCCATAAAATCAAAATCCTGCTGAAAAATTTATCGCGTGAAAAATCTGCGACGCGCGACTTTTTCACGCGCTTGGCAGACTGGCAATCACGAAGCGTTCCCGACCGCTTAAATCTTTCTCCAAAGCGTGAACCGTCCAGCGGTGGTCCTCAAAAATCTTTTGGATGGCCGGTCCCTGCCCTTCGCCAAACTCGGCCATCAGCCGTCCGCCCGTCACCAGCCAAGCCGCGCCTTCCGTGGCCAACCGCCGGTAAAACTCCAAACCATCAGCGCCACCATCCAATGCCAGTCGCGGGTCAAAGTCCTTAACCTCCGGTTCCAAGGTTTCAATCCCCGCTGCTTCGATGTAGGGCGGGTTACTGACGATAAGATGATATTTTTGCCCCTTGCTTAATGGCTGGAATAGATCTCCTTCGAGGAAACGCATTCGCGAACTTACCTGATGCTTTTCTGCATTGCGCTTGGCGACGGCCGAGGCTGCGGCGGAGATGTCCACTGTATCAAAAGTCACTCGCGAGCACTTGGCTGCGATGGTGATAGGCAGGCAACCGGAGCCGGTGCCGAGATCCAAGGCGCGCAATTCACTTTCCGGCAATCCATTGAGGTAAGTCCATGCCAGTTCGGCCAAATGCTCAGTTTCCGGGCGTGGGATGAGCACATCGCGGTTCACTTCTAACTCGTAACCGCAGAAGTTCACGCTGCCGACGAGGTGCTGGAGCGGTTCGCGTTTGCCCCGGCGTTGGACCAGTTCGCGCATAGACTGCTCTTCAGCGGACTGCAAAACGCGCTCGAAGTTCAGATACAGCTTAAGGCGCGGCATCTTCAGCACATGCGCCAGCAAGAGCTCCGACTGCAAGCGCGGCGACTCCACCTGCTTGCGCTGCAAAAACTCGGTGCTGCGCTGTATGGTTTCCAGAACGGTCACGGCGAGAGCCTAGGAATCTGACGGGGCAAGAAAAGGTTAAATCCCATAAATGTAGCCGAAGACGTGAGGAGGCTTGGACCAGTCTTCTACATGTAATGACTACAGTTAGAGCCTCCTGACGTCGGTTGCTACGTATTGGTTTCCATTCCAATCAGCGTGATTTTTTCCAAGGCAAACTTCTCAGACGTCTGTTACTCTGGGCGCGTGACTCAAGTTGCTCTGGAAATTTTGATCGTTTTCCTGCTGCTCGTGGCGAACGGAATGTTCGCCATGGCGGAGATTGCGGTGGTCTCTTCGCGGAAGGGGAAGTTGCGTCAGCTCGCGGATGCCGGCAGCAAACGGGCGCGGGCCGCGCTGGAGCTGGCCGAATCGCCCAACCGTTTCCTCTCCACGGTGCAGATCGGCATCACGCTGGTGGGCATCATCGCGGGTGCTTTTGGCGGGGCCACTCTCTCAGAAAAGCTGGCGGCGGTGCTGGTGTATGTGCCGGTAATCGGTGCGTACGCCAAACCAGTTTCGTTCTTTTTGGTAGTCGGGGCCATCACTTACTTCTCGCTGGTAATCGGCGAGCTGGTGCCCAAGCGCATCGGGCTGGCGAACCCCGAAGGCATTGCCATGTCGTTGGCCGGGTTCATGAACAAGCTGTCGGCAATGGTCAGCCCGGCC
>JAJNBN010000041.1 GCA_021156225.1 Verrucomicrobiota bacterium
CCGCGCATAATCCTCGATGTGCCGGATGCACAACGCCGTCCAGCCCGTCTGGTGGCTGGCGCCTAGACCCTGCCCCGTCTCCGCATGGAAATACTCATGGAAAAGCACCAATTTCTTCCAGTGCGGATCCGTGTTGAAGAATGGATGCCCATTATGACAGGGCCGCTCGCCCTTCTTGTCCTTCAGGAAAATCGATGCCAGTCGCCGGTCGATCTCATCCGCCACCTGCTGCAGGTTCATCCGTTCGCCTGAACCCACCGGACACTCTACGAGCAAATCATTGCCGTAGAAGTGATAGTAGCGCTCCAGAGCTTCCGTGAGCAGATAGTTCACCGGAAACCAGATCGGCCCGCGCCAGTTCGAGTTGCCGCCGAAGAGCCACGAGTTCGATTCGCCCGGCAGATAGTCCACGCGATACTCGTCCCCATTCACCTGCAAGATGAAGGGCGAATCCTCATGGAACTTGGACATCGAGCGGATGCCGTAGTTGGAAAGAAACTCCGTCTCATCCAGCAGATAACGCAGCACACGTTCCAACTGGTCGCGCGAAGGTATGGCCAGCAATCGCCGCTTCTCACCGAAATCGCACGAGCTGATGTGCCGCGCGAGATCCTTGCGATTCTCCATGAACCACGTGAACCGCTTGTAGAAGCCGGGCAGTTGCCGGATCTTCTCTTCCTCCAAAACTTCCACCGCGATCAAGGGTAGCAGACCAACCAAAGAACGCGTCTTCAACGGAATGACCGAGTGATCCGTATGGATTCGATCGTAATAAAACCCATCCTCTTCATCCCACAACCCACTGCCACCGAGCGTGTTCATAGACTCGGCGATCTGCACAAAATGCTCGAAGAACTTCGACGCCATGTCTGAGTAAGCCGGACGGATTGTGTCTCCATCTTTCGCCAGCTCCAATGCCATCGCGAGCATGGTGGTACAATAAAACGCCATCCACGCCGTGCCATCCGCCTGTTGCAAAGTGCCGCCGGTAGGCAATGGACGTGAGCGATCGAACACCCCGATGTTATCCAAGCCCAGGAAGCCGCCGGAGAAGAGATTCTTCCCTTCGGCATCCTTGCGATTCACCCACCAGGTGAAATTCAACAGTAGCTTTTGGAACGCACTTTCGAGGAAATTTCGATCGCGTTCCCCTTCCTTTGCGGAAATTTTGTATACACGCCAGACCGCCCACGCATGCACCGGCGGGTTCACATCGCCCATCGCGAATTCATACGCGGGGATCTGTCCGTTCGGATGCATGTACCATTCGCGCAGCAGCAGCAAAAGCTGGCCCTTGGCAAACTCCGGGTCAACGCGCGCAAACGGCACCATGTGGAACGCCAGATCCCATGCCGCGAACCATGGGTACTCCCACTTGTCCGGCATGGAGAGCACGTCGCGGCTGTAAAGATGCGACCAATCATGATTGCGTCCGAGCAGACGGCTCTCCGGGGGCTTCGCCACGTCCGCATCCCCCTTCAGCCAGTCTTCCACCACGTAGTGATAGAACTGCTTCGTCCACAACAAACCGGCGTAAGCCTGACGCACCACCCCGCACTCACTCTCGTCCAGGTCCGTTTCCTTGATCGTGTTGTAAAACTCATCCGCTTCCGCGAGCCGCTTGCCAAAGATCTCCGCGAAGCCCGCACCGAAAGCCTGCTTCGGTGCGTCCGCCTCCGCATAAAGACGTAACCGGATGACGCGCGAACCACCCGCTTCGATCTCAAACTGGCAATGCGGGGCGGCCTTCGTCCCGCGCAGCTTTGGATTCACCGCATCTTTCTTGCCGCTGATCACGTAATCGTGAAAACCGTCCTTCACATACTTGGATGCATTCGGCGTGTTGAACAGCTTGGTGAAATTCGTCTCATTATCCGTGAAGAGAAAAGGTGCCTTCTGTCCGTCAGCCGGCGCTTCAAATTCCAGATAATAGCGATGCAGAGATTCATGATGCAGCGCGAGCTTGTGCGGCGTCACTTGCTCGATACGTGGCCGCATGGAGCAACCCTCATGAGTGCAGCCCCACACCCAGGTGTTTCGATACCAGAGTGTCGGCAACACATGGATGGGCGCCTTCTCCGGTCCCCGATTATGCACCGTGATCTGGATCAGGATGTCGTTCGGCCCGCCCTTCGCATACTCCACGAAGACATCGAAGTAACGGCTTTCATCGAAGGCCCCAGAGTCTTCCAGCTCATACTCCGGCGCATCTTTGCCGCGTAGCTGGTTCTCCTCCACCAGTTTGGCGTAGGGGTATTCCGACTGCGGATACTTGTAGAGCGCCTTGAGATAAGAATGCGTAGGCGTGGAATCGAGGTAGAAATAGACCTCCTTCACATCCTCACCGTGATTGCCTTGCGGACCGGTGAGACCGAAGAGACGTTCCTTGAGGATCGGGTCTTTGCCATTCCACAAAGCGAGCGCAAAGCAAAGCCGGCCTTCGCGGTCCGTGATCCCCATCAACCCATCTTCACCCCAGCGATAGGCGCGACTGCGCGCATGGTCATGGGGAAAATAATCCCAGCAAGTGCCGTAGGGAGAATAGTCTTCGCGCACCGTCGCCCACTGGCGCTCGGAAAGGTAAGGGCCCCAACGTTTCCAGTTGTGCGTGCGCTTGGCGTCTTCTTGCAACCGCTGCCACTCAGCTCCGCTGCCCCGCTGGTTGTTTTTTGTATCGCCCGACATTCCAAGGGGAGACTACGTGGGAAAAGCCGGTCTGAAAAGAGGCATCGCAACTCTTTTCCCTCGAAATACTAATAGGTGCTGTGCTGGAAATGACGAAGGTCCTACACTTTCCAGTTCACCACATTCACAGGATTACCATCCAGAAACGCCTTCACATTCGCCACGGCGATTTCCATCAGCCGCGTCCGCGCCGCCTTCGTCGCCCATGCGATATGCGGCGTGATCAGACAGTTCTTCGCCGTCAGGAGCGGATTGCCATTCTTCGGCGGCTCGATGCTCAGCACATCCAGTCCTGCGCCACCGATCATCCCTTCATTCAAGGCCTCCGCCAGCGCAGCTTCATCGATCAATGGTCCGCGACCGGTGTTCAAAAGGAAAGCCGTAGGCTTCATCCGCGAGAGCCGTTCCTTATTGATCAGATGCTTCGTCTCCGGTGTAAGCGGACAATGCAGGCTGATCACATCGCTCAGATGGAAAATGGCCTCTAAACTGACGAACTGGACGCCACCCTCTTCCGTTCCCGTGCGACTGCGCGAATAAGCCACCACCTTCATGCCAAAAGTCTGCGCAATCTTCGCCACCATCTGCCCGATGCGTCCGTAGCCGATGACGCCAAATGTCAGCTCCGAAATCTCGATCAACGGTTTGTCCCAATAGCAAAAATCCTGGCTGCTCTGCCAGCGCCCATCGCGCGTTGTTTGCGCATGATGCCCTACGTGAAACGTCAGTTCCATCAGCAGGGCAAAGGTCAGTTGCGCCACGGAAGGCGTGCTGTAATCAGGGATGTTCGCCACGCGGATGCGGCGATCATAAGCCGTCTGCACATCCACGACATTGTAGCCCGTCGCCAGCACCCCGATGTATTTCAGCAGCGGCAACGCCTCAATCGCGTCGTGATTGATGGGACATTTGTTCGTCAGCACGATGGGCGCATTCATCGCCCGCTCTACCACTTGTTCCACCGGCGTGCGGTCATAGACCGTCACATCCCCCAGCGCTTTGAGTGCGTCCCAAGAAAGATCCCCTGGATTCAGCGTATATCCATCCAACACCACAATATTCATTAGAATCTGCCCCCTATTTCAATTTTGCCCGCAAAGCTGGTGAACTCAGCACATCTTTGTTTACCACAAATTTCGGTGTCACCCCCGCCTGCGCATCCAACACCGCTCGCGCCGCGGCCGTACACACCGCGCGCCCTGTATCACGCCCGAACGAAGCCTGATGCGGCGTCATCAGCAAACGCGGTGCTTTCCGCAAAGGATGCTCAGCTGGTAATGGTTCCACACAAAAGGCATCCAAGGCCGCTCCACCGATCGTGCCCAAGTGCAACGCCTCCGCCAGTGCGGCTTCGTCCACAAGAGCACCGCGTGCCGTGTTGATGAAAAACGCGGACGACTTCATACGCTGCAATTGCTCCCGCCCGATCATACCGCGATTCTCCGGTGTCAACGCGGCATGCAGGCAAACGTAGTCGCTCTGCGCCAACAGCTCGTCCAGAGACAAAAACTCCGCGGCCGGTGTCACGGGCCCTTTCGGCGGAAAAAGATCATGCGCGATAATGCGCATATTGAAACCCGCCGCGCGCTTCGCCACCGCCCGCCCGATGCGTCCGTAGCCGATGATGCCCAGCGTCTTTCCGTTCACATCCTCGCCCCACTGTGGCGCCCATGTCCCTTGGCGCATGGTGTGATGCCCTTCCCCCACTCCGCGCGCCGCCGCCAACAACAAAGAAAATGTATAATCCGCCACCGCTTCATCCAGCAGACCTGGCGTGTTCGTCACCAGAATCCCCAGCCGCGTGGCGGCAGAAAGTTCCACCGAGTCATAGCCCACTCCCCAGCGGGAAATGATCTTAAGATTTTGCGCAGCCGCCGACTCCAGGACACTTGCATCAAACTTGTCCACGCCCGCGATGACCGCATCCGCACCATCGATGTATTTGAGGAGTTCCTCCTTCGGAAAAGGGCCGGTGGGGGGAGATAGCGTGACTGCACACCCCGCTTCACGCAAAACCTGCACCATGGCTTCACCCACGATGTTCATTGCCGGAGCAGTAGAGATGACCGTCCAAGACATGGGCGAAGTGTAGCCAGCTCCTGACTTCGGACAAGTAAAGAGCAGCGTCTTCTTATGAATTCACCTCATCGGCTGGACGCTTTTTCAAGCTCCTTGATCTTCGCCTGCGCGTTTTCCAACTCCTTCTTCAGGTCATAGATCTCCCGGCGCAGCACGCTCTCCGTCTGATAGGCCTTCTGCTGTTCGATCCGCACCGCATTATCCCCTTTGCGCTTCTGCACAAAAACCTGCATCGCCAGCATTATAAGCAGGAAGAATTGAAAGACTTGGATGGCGATCCGCACCTTCGGGTCTTGCGGCAATCGGACGGGGCCAGTCTCGGGGGCTGGGGCCGGTGTTTCAGGTTGGCTCATGGCATTTTTCTCTAAGTCCGGGCAGGAAACTACATCGCCTCAAGTAGTCTTGTCTATGGTTGCCAGCAAGCCCCTCTTCTATGCTATCCGGCATAATCAAAGCCCATAGTTAAACCCAGCTTGCCATTATGTTAAAAGTCTCCGGCAAAGGTTCGATCACCACGTGTGACGGCATCACGCGACGCGACTTCCTCCAGGTCGGCGCCCTCGGTGCGTTGGGCATGTCCATGGCCAAGTATTCCGCGCTGCAAGCCGCCAACAAGGTGGCCAAAGGCCATGACGAACGCAGCGTCATCATGATCTTCAATCTCGGTGCACCCAGCCAGCTTGATACCTGGGACATGAAGCCGGATGCGCCGCGCGAGATCCGAGGCCCCTTCAAGCCCATCCGCACGAACAATCCGGATATCCAAGTTTCCGAGATTTTGCCGCTGCACGCGAAGCTGGCGGATAAATTCTCCCTCGTCCGCAGTTGCTACCACACCGCTTCCGCCGTGCATGACACCGGCCATCAGATGATGCAGACCGGCCGCCTCTTCACGGGCGGCATCATCACACCTCATGCCGGTTCCGCGCTGGAATACATCATGGGCCGGCGCAATGAACTGCCCGCGAACATCATTCTCCCCGAACCCATGGGCCCCACCGGTGGCAACATGCCTCACGGTCAGGATGGCGGTTTCCTCGGCAAAGCGTTTGATCCCTTCGCCCTCATGGCCGATCCATCGGTCAAAGACTTCAAGGTGCCGGACATGCTGCCGCCCTCGGAGATCGGTGAAACCCGCTTGCAACGTCGCCGTGAATTGCGCGAAGTCGTGGAAGATTCCGTGCGCTCGTTCGAAGCCACCGAGAACGCCAAGCTGATGGATGAGAACTTCGCTTCCGCCTATCGCCTGATGACCAGTGCGAAAGCCCGCGAAGCCTTTGACCTGACCAAAGAGCCCCTGAAAGTGCGCGAACGCTACGGCATGACTCGCTTTGGCCAAAGCTGCCTGCTGGCGCGTCGCTTGGTGGAAGCCGGGGTGCGCTTCGTCACGGTGAATACCTTCATCACCGTCTTCAACGAGATCACGTGGGACATCCACGGCTCGAAGCCTTTCACAGCCATCGAAGGCATGCGCGACATCGTCGCTCCCATGTATGACCAAGGCTACAGCGCTTTGATCGAAGACCTGCACCAGCGCGGCATGTTGGACAACACCATGGTGTGCAGTCTCGCCGAGTTCGGTCGCACGCCGAAGATCAATCCCGCTGGCGGACGTGATCACTGGCCGAATTGCTGGACGGTGAATTTCGCCGGTGGCGGCGTGAAAGGCGGACGTGTGGTCGGCAAGAGCGATGAGATCGGTGCCTATCCGGCTGAACGTCCGGTGAATCCCTCGGAAATCGTCGCCACCATCTATCACAGCCTCGGCCTTGACCTCACCACCCACCTGCCCGGCCCGCAAGGTCGCCCCTTCCCGTTGGTGGATTTCGGCACACAGGCGATCAAAGAGTTGTTCTAGTTTTTGTTCAGCCGATGAAACGCTTCGCTGCCATTCTTACGCTCGCCTGGTTGAGCCTTACTTCCGCTCATGCCCGCGAATCCTTGGCCATCCTGCCCGAAAAGATCACGTTGAATGGTAGCATCGCCCAACAGCGTTTGATTGTAGAGCGCGTGGAGGACAAACAGTTCCTCGGCGAAGTGCGCGAAGGCGTCACCTACACTTCCAGCAATCCCGGCATCGTGCGGATTGAGAAAGGTTTCGCTGTCCCCATGGCGAATGGCTCCGCGACCATCAAGGCGACCATCGGCAAGCAAACATTCACCACCAAGGTCACCGTGACCGGCATGGAACGTTCGACCGATTGGACCTTCCGCAATCACGTGCAGCCCGTGTTGGCGAAGTTCGGTTGCAGCTCCGGCGCCTGCCATGGCGCTGCCGCCGGTCAGAACGGTTTCAAGATTTCCCTGCGCGGCTATGATGATGAAGGCGATTTTCTCGCCCTCACCCGTCACACCTTGGGCCGCCGTATCAGCCCGGTGGAACCGGCCAAGAGCCTGCTCATCACCAAACCCACCGGCGCAGTTCCGCACAAGGGTGGCACCAAGTTCGACACCGACTCGCTCGAATACCGTGTGCTCGCCGAGTGGATCGCCAATGGCACTCCCGGACCGAAACCGGAAGACCCGCGCATCGAACGCATCGAGATGGTCCCCAGCCAGGTGACCTTGAAACCCGGCGAGCAGCAACAGATCCTCGTCCGTGCTTACTTCAATGACGGTCGCGTGGAAGACGTCACCCGCTGGACGAAATACACGGACGCCAATTCCGAGGTCACCAACATCGATGAACACGGTAACATCAAGGTGATGGGCTTCGGCGAAGGCGCGATCACTGCCTGGTATCTGCAACGCATCGCCATCGCTACCGTCACCGTGCCGCACACGAACAATGTGCCCAAAGCCGTTTACGGCAAAGCACCCAAGCGCAATTTCATCGACGAGATGGTGTTGACCAAGCTCCGCAGTCTGAACCTCCCACCCTCCCCTCGCGCCACCGATGACGAATTCATCCGCCGCGCCTATCTGGATACCCTCGGCGTGCTGCCCACCGCGCAAGAAACCAAGGCTTTCCTCGCCGACAGCTCTCCGAAGAAACGCGATGCGCTCATCGAAGCTCTGCTCACGCGTCCTGAGTTCATCGATTACTGGGCCTATAAATGGTCCGACCTTCTGCTGGTGAAGAGCGAGAAGCTCAAGCCCGCCGCCATGTGGTCTTACTACAACTGGGTGCGTGATAATGTGGCCCGTAACAAACCATGGGACCAGTTCGCCCGCGAAGTCATCACCGCCCGTGGCAGCACGTTGGAGAATGGCGCGGCGAATTTCTTCATTCTTCATGACGAGCCTAAGATCCTCGCCGAGACGACCTCGCAGGCATTCCTCGGCATGTCCATCAATTGCGCGCAGTGCCACAACCACCCGATGGAGAAGTGGACGAACAATGATTACTACGGCATGGCGAATCTCTTCGCCCGCGTCCGCGCCAAGGCCGCCCCCGGTGAAGGCAACCAGATCATCGTGGACGCGAGCCAGGGCGAACTCGTCCAACCGCTCACCGGCAAGCCGCGCCAGCCGCGTCCGCTCGATGGCCAGACGATTGATTTCACTGCGGAAAATCGCCGCGAACATCTCGCGAGCTGGCTGACCTCACCAGAGAATCCTTACTTCACCCGCGCCATTGTGAATCGCATCTGGGCGAACTTCTACGGCGTGGGCCTTGTGGAAAGTGTGGATGATCTTCGCGTCACCAATCCCGCCAGCAACGAAGCCCTGCTCTCCGCCACCGCCAAATATCTGGCCGAGCAGAAGTATGATCTCAAGGCGCTCATGCGCGTGATCCTGCAATCCGAGACTTATCAACGCTCCAGCGAGCCGCTCCCCGGCAACGCCGCCGACAAACGCTTCTACTCCCGTTACTACCCGCGCCGCTTGATGGCCGAGGTCATGCTCGACGCCTTCTCTCAAGTCACCGGCTCCGCCACTGACTTCAAGAACTACCCCAAAGATTACCGCGCCTTGCAACTTCCGGACTCGAACATCAAATCCTATTTCCTCAGCTCCTTCGGCCGTCCGGATCGCAACGCCACCTGCACCTGTGAACGCACTGACAACCCGAGCGTGAGCCAGGTGCTGCACATCTCCAATGGCGACACCGTGAATCAGAAACTCTCCGCAAAAGGCAATCGCATCGAGAAACTCATCATGGCCAAGACTCCGCCCGAGCAGATCGTGGAAGACGCCTACCTCACCGCCCTCTCCCGCCTGCCTACTGAAAAGGAACGCACCCGCATCATGGGCATTCTCCAAAAGACAGATGAGAAAGATCTCCGCCCCGTCATCGAAGACATCTACTGGGCGCTCCTCAGCAGCCGCGAGTTTTTGTTCAATCACTAAGATTTGATCTTACAGGAACTCTGAAGCGATCTGATCCAGATCGAACGGAGTGATTCCGCCGCTTACCGAAAACACAGTTGTTGCGGACTCCGTTTGCTCAACGCGCTCGCCCCGGGCTTTGATGTGTAAATCAAAGAGTGTATGCAAATCCGTTTTTCGCAGGCTGCACATGGCCCGCAGCATCAATGAAGCTCCGGAAAGATTATTCTGCACATTGTTCCAAGAAGGATAATTCTTCAGAGCGATGTCGCACCAAATCAGTTTGCGTTCGATCAAATCGAGGATAGCAGGGATACAAATCCGGGTATTTGCCGCCACATCCACCTTGTCGATTACCGTTTTAGGTTCGAAAATCTCCCCCGACCCTGCTTTCTGCCGCGACATCCAACCCGCAAAACACTCTGGCAGATCACAATAGGGCTGCTCAGTAAAACTGTTGAGCGACATCATGACATAACGAACTTTTCCAGCCACCGTCCGTGCGATATCCAAATCAATGAACTCAGCGGCTCCATGGGGAGCGTCCACGATATCACCACTGTGATGGCCGCCAAAGTTCTTCAGATTGTAGTAGGACACTACATCGATGAACTTGAAATCTTCGCTGTAAAGAGCAGCCGAAAGATCAATGTCGGTCCGGCTTGAACCATTTTTCCACCATAAAAAGAATCGGATGATATTTCATTCCGGCATCGGCAACCGGCTTCCCCGAACGAGGGTTCGCAGAGATTTGGCAGCCGAACGCTGCGAAAAGGGAACCAGATAGTCTTTCAAGGCTGGATCAAGATAACATTTTCCCAACGGTGCCAGACGGGAGAAACGGGCGACCAAAGTTTCCTCGCAAGCAGCACAAACTCGCCGGGCAGTTTCGACGGGCAGCGGTTTCAAGTTGTCAGGGCGGGCATAGACCTTGGCAACATCCCCTTTCGGAAAAAAGACCCGCAGATCACTTGTCGTTGAACGTCCCTGAAAATGCGTCAGGACCTGCAATAAAACCGGAGTGGAAACACGAGCAGCCAAAGGCCGAAAACACGTCTCAATCAAAGTGGCATCCCCTGAAAGGCGCAATAGATGATCGAAACGACGCGCCAAATCTCCCGGCCGCGCAAGCAGCATTTCAATCACTGACGCAACCTCACCGTTCAGGAGATGCTTTTCCAAACTCCGGTTAAATGTGACATACGGTTGATCATTGCGTAGCACTTCGAAAGCCTCATAGGTCTTGGGAAATTTTTCTGCGTAGTCTCCCGGGTGCAGCCGTTCGCCCAAGCGTTTCCATGGCTCTTTCCAACGAAGCATATCTTCCGTCGGATCTCCGCAGCGTTCCAAAAAAGACAGCAGCAACTTGCGCTCGCTACGTTTGAGCTTCGTGAACTTGGCGGGTGCAGCCAGCGATACATCCCCCTCAGACAAGGCAACCGCTAGACGCAAGACATCCGTCGCCGTCTTGATCCTATCCTCCAAGAAAGCATCAGCCAGTGTCGTATGACGGACAAGCTGGGCCCCAATGAGAGCAAGATTCTCTTTTGACGGGATGGTGGCAGGCAACAAACGTTGAATATCATCACGATACTGGGTGATGAACCACGTCAAATCCTGCTTGTCCTGTGCCGACAGCGAAGTTTTAGCCGCAGCCATCTTGGTGAAGATGGATTCGAAGTCTTCCTTTGTTCCTAGGTCGATGACGCGGATTTTGACCGGTTCGCTCAAGGGTGGCCGTTCCAGTTTAGCGTGTATCGGCAGTTTATTGGTCAGGTAATGGAAAAATGCATTCAGATAAAGCTGCGCTTCCGAAAGTTCCATGACCTGAATGGGAAAGTTCGGATAAAACGGATTAAACGGGCGATGTGCACCCACCAATTCCCGCAAATCTTTGATCAACCCCTTGTAGAAAGAATCTAACCTTTCGATGGACAGTGTCTGGACCCGTTGCAACAACGGTTCTGAGAACGCAAAACCAAGCGACTCAATATTCTTTTGCAGAGCCCCTCCGAAACTGGCGGACAACTGGTTTTCACCTTCCTTAAGGTAGACTTTACGGCGACGCCGCAAATAAATCGCATTCATGCCTTGGAAAAAACGCCGGGATTTTGGCCCGGGCGCGTTTTAGTGTGGAGAGCGGGGGCTCTAGATTCAGATTTAGAAGGAAGAACCCCCATAGCCACAAAAGGATTTTGCTTCCCAGAGACACCTCTCACAAGTCTAAAAACTGGGATTGTTCATGCTTTGAAAATTCTCCGAACCATTCTTCCTTCTCTTTCGTAACACTCATGAACCTGCTGCCGGCAACCCGGCACGGGCAAATGAACAACCTGTTATGAAACGAAATGCTTTGATCTGCGGTCTCTCGGTCGTCCTGCTCACCGCGTGGACCGCTTCGGCGCAAACGGCTGATACGGAACAGCCTTCAAAAGAGTCCAAAGAAAAAGGACCGCGCCCGCAGGCCGAACGTGAACGCCCGGCACCGCAGGGAGATCGTCCCGATATGCGCCGCGAGCAACCGGGTGAACGCGCCGCCCGTCCGGCTCCTCGCGACGGTGAACAGCCTGGTCAGCGTGGCCCGCGTGATGGCGCTGTAGGCGACCGTCCAGAAATGCGCCGCGATGCTCCCGCTGGCCCAAGACCGGAAGGTAACCGGGTAGCGCCGCAGGGTGGTCAACCGAAACGCTTCGCACCGCAGCGCGCTCAACAATTTGGCGACCGTCCACAGGAAGAACGCCCGCAACAACCGCAGATGCGTCGTGACGGTGACCGCCCGCCCGGTGGTGCCCCTCGCGAAGGCGATCGCGCTGTGCAACCTCGTGGACCACGTGAAGGTGATGCCGGCCCTCGCCCCGAAATGCGCCGTGATGGCGTAGCCCCTCAAGG